>NZ_JBUDGD010000037.1:0-56769 GCF_055484735.1 Pseudomonas sp. 15C
GAATTCCGGTGGAGAACCTGCTGGTTCTGCTGTTCCCGCTCGGTGCGATCACCGTGCTGCTGGCGCAATTCGCGCCGACCGGCACGGTGCAGATCATTGGCAACCTGGGCCTGGAAAACACCGGTGTGCAGTTGGACGACAAGGGTTTCATCAAGGTCGACGACGAGTACCAAACCACTGAGCCATCAATTCTGGCGCTGGGTGATGTGATCGGCCGCGTGCAACTGACGCCGGTGGCATTGGCGGAAGGCATGGCCGTGGCGCGGCGTCTGTTCAAGCCGGAGCATTACCGTCCGGTGGATTACAAGATGATTCCAACGGCGGTGTTCAGCCTGCCGAATATCGGCACGGTCGGCTTGACTGAAGATCAGGCGCGAGAGGCGGGTCATGAGGTGGTGATTTTCGAAAGCCGCTTCCGGCCGATGAAGCTGACGTTGACGGAGTGTCAGGAGAAGACCCTGATGAAGCTGGTCGTCGACGGCAAGACCGACAAGGTTCTCGGTTGCCACATGGTCGGCCCTGATGCCGGCGAAATCGTCCAGGGGCTGGCCATCGCGTTGAAGGCTGGCGCGACAAAGCGCGACTTCGACGACACGATCGGGGTGCACCCGACGGCCGCCGAAGAGTTTGTCACCATGCGTACGCCGGTCAGCGCTTAAGCGCCTTTCGGTTCTGGCGCTGCCGCAACGGCAGCCGCCAGACGCTGGCTGTCTTCCAGGCTGGCCTGAACTTTGGTCAATTCCTTTTCCAGTGACTGATTGAGCTGCGTTTGCTCGTCGACGCTCAGCTTGAGTGCCTGGCTTTCCAGTGAGGCGACGCGCAGGCGCTCCTGGAGGAGGGTGCGTTCGCTGTCGACGCGCGTGGCTTGTTCGAGCAACTGATCCTGGCGCAAGTTGCTTTGCTTGAGCTGATCCTGCAGCAGGCTCAGCTCGCGCTGGGTGCCACGGTTCTCGGTGAGCAGACGCTCGTTGTCGCGGTGCAACTGAGTGATCTCGTCCTGACGCATCAGCGCGCTTTGTTGCGCCTGGCGCAGCTCGGCTTGAATCTGCTGCACCTGGCTTTCGTGGCGGCTCTGTTCCTGCTCGCGTTGTTCCTTGCTGGCGTTGCGGTAGTGCTCCAGCGCATCGCGAGCGTGCAAGTGCTTTTCTTCCAGCGAGCGGATCTGCTCGTCCTTGTCCTGCAAGCGTAATTCAAAATCGGCCAGCGCCTGATTGAGCCCGGCGTTGCGCGTCTGCTCGGTTTGCAGCATCGAGCGGGTGCTGTTCAGCGCTTCGGATTCGCGTTCCAGTGCAGCGCCTTGAATGTCGTGCTCGTGCTCGAGCTTTTCCAGCGCCTGCCGGGTCTGCGCAAGCTCTGCTTCCAGCGCTTCACGTTGCGTCTCGAATTGTTCGCGCGCCTGCTCGATCGGCTCCTGCGCCTGCTCTTTCAGGCGCTGGGCAAGACGAGAGACGAGGGCGGTCAGCTCGTCATCGATCGGCTCAGCGGAGGCTTCAGCCGGTTGCGCGCCGTCATCCAGCTCTTTCAGATAGCGGTGGATGGTGGTTTTCGAGCCGGTGTTGCCCATTTCGATGCGTACTGCATCGATGCTCGGGTGTTCGCCGCGCGCGAGAATTGCGGTGCGCGCGATCTGCACCAGCGCTTTGGTAATGCCGCCACGGGCCATGTGAACTCCTACGGTTACGTACTGTGGTACATGCCACTGATATGCACAGTGTACCATGCCGGCATAAAAGTGAAATACATCGAAAATTACAGGCGGGATATTCTGGTATTACCCAATGTCACACGGCAAAATGCACATCTTCATCTTCAAACCAGTACGCCAGCGAGAAAACAGCCCATGAGCGATCTGGATCGCTATCTGCAAGCCGCCACCCGCGACAACACGCGCCGCAGCTATCGCGCAGCCATCGAGCATTTCGAAGTGAAGTGGGGCGGGTTTTTGCCGGCGACCGCTGACAGCGTTGCGCGCTATCTGGTTGCTCACGCTTCTGAGCTGTCGATCAATACCTTGAAGTTGCGCTTGTCGGCGCTGGCGCAGTGGCATAACAGTCAGGGTTTCGCCGACCCGACCAAGGCGCCGGTGGTGCGCAAGGTCTTCAAGGGTATTCGCGCGTTGCATCCGGCACAGGAGAAACAAGCCGAGCCGTTGCAGTTGCAGGACTTGCAGCGGGTCATCGATTGGCTTGAGCAGGAGGGACAAACCGCGCGCGAGCAACAGGATCGCCCGGCGTTGCTCAAGGCGTACCGCGATCGTGCGTTGATTCTTTTGGGATTCTGGCGTGGCTTTCGCAGCGATGAGCTGTGCCGCCTGCAGATCGAGCATGTTCAAGCGCACGCCGGCAAAGGCATCACCTTGTATCTGCCGCGCAGCAAGGGTGATCGGGAAAACCTCGGGCAGACGTATCAAGCCCCGGCGCTGCTCAAGCTGTGTCCGGTGCAGGCCTATATCGATTGGATTACTGAGGCGGCGCTGGTGCGCGGGCCGGTGTTTCGCAGCATCGATCGCTGGGGCAATCTGAACGAGGCGGGGCTGCACGCCAACAGCATCATCCCGTTGCTGCGCCAGGCGTTGCAGCGTGCCGGGATCGCCGCCGAGGGTTACACCAGTCACTCGTTGCGCCGCGGTTTTGCCACTTGGGCTCATCAAGCGGGTTGGGACCTGAAGTCGCTGATGAGTTACGTCGGCTGGAAGGACATGAAATCGGCGATGCGCTATGTTGAAGTCAGCCCATTCCAAGGAATGGCTCGGATTATGGATAAGCCGGATCAAGCGTAGAGATCGTTTTCTTCTATTAATACAGTCAGCTAATAGCGAAAACAAATCAGCAGCATCAGGTTTGCCAATGAGCGTTCCGTCGAGTGAGTGGGTAGGATTCACCCATCAACTTCATAACCCCTGACGGAGAGTCATCGATGCCTATCATCAACAGCCAAGTAAAACCGTTCAAAGCTACCGCGTTCAAAAACGGCGACTTCGTTCAAGTCTCGGACGCTGACTTGAAAGGCAAGTGGTCCGTGGTGTTCTTCTACCCAGCCGACTTCACCTTCGTTTGCCCAACCGAACTGGAAGACCTGGCCGACAACTACGCTGAATTCAAGAAACTGGGCGTAGAGATCTACAGTGTTTCTACCGACACTCACTTTGCCCACGCTGCCTGGCACAACACTTCGCCAGCCATCGGCAAGATCGAATACACCATGATCGGCGACCCGACCCACGTCATCTCGCGCAACTTCGACGTGCTGATCGAAGAAGCTGGCCTGGCTGACCGCGGCACCTTCGTGATCAACCCTGAAGGCCAGATCAAAATCGTTGAACTGAACGATGGCGGCGTTGGCCGTGACGCTTCCGAGCTGCTGCGCAAGATCAAGGCTGCTCAGTACGTCGCTGCACACCCAGGCGAAGTTTGCCCGGCCAAGTGGAAAGAAGGCGAGGCCACTCTGGCTCCGTCCCTGGACCTGGTCGGCAAGATCTAAGTCTGTGACACGCAACGCAGGGCGGCACGCCGCACCTTTCTAGTTAGCTGCACCGCCCAATAAAAATGCCCGGGCGAGATTCGCTCGGGCTTTTTTTCGCCTCAAATAAAGGAAATCGCCCGTATGTTGGACGCCAATCTTAAAGCCCAGTTGAAATCGTACCTGGAACGGGTCACCCAGCCGATCGAGATCGTTGCATCCCTCGACGACGGTGCGAAATCCCGTGAAATGCACGACCTGCTGAAAGACGTTGCCAGTCTTTCCAGCCAGATTACTTTGATCGACAACGGAGACGATGCACGCAAGCCGTCGTTTTCGATCAACCGTCCAGGCGCCGACATCAGTCTGCGTTTCGCCGGTATTCCGATGGGCCACGAATTCACCTCGCTGGTGCTGGCCCTGTTGCAAGTCGGCGGCCACCCGTCGAAAGCCAGTGTTGAAGTGATCGAGCAGATCCGCTCGCTCAAAGGCGAGTTCAGCTTCGAGACTTACTTCTCATTGTCTTGCCAGAACTGCCCGGACGTGGTCCAGGCGTTGAACCTGATGGCCGTGCTCAACCCGAACATCCGCCACGTCGCCATCGACGGCGCGTTGTTTCAGGACGAAGTCAACGATCGCAAGATCATGGCTGTGCCGAGCATCTACCTCAACGGCGAGAACTTCGGTCAGGGCCGCATGGGCCTGGAAGAGATCCTCGCCAAACTCGACACCGGCGCCATCGAGCGTCAGGCCGAGAAAATCAGTGCCAAAGAAGCGTTTGACGTGTTGGTCGTCGGCGGTGGCCCGGCCGGTGCTTCGGCAGCGATCTATGCGGCGCGTAAAGGCATTCGCACCGGCGTTGCGGCTGAGCGTTTCGGCGGCCAGGTGCTCGACACCATGGCCATCGAGAACTTCATTTCCGTACAGGAAACCGAAGGGCCGAAGCTGGCGACCGCGCTGGAAGAACACGTCAAGCAATACGACGTCGACATCATGAACCTGCAACGCGCCGATCAGCTCATCCCTGGCAGGAACGGCGAGCTGCATGAAGTCCGCTTCGCCAGCGGCGCGACACTCAAAGCCAAGAGCGTGATCCTGGCGACCGGTGCGCGCTGGCGTGAAATGAACGTGCCGGGCGAGCAGGAATATCGCAACAAAGGCGTGGCGTACTGCCCTCACTGCGACGGTCCACTGTTCAAAGGAAAGCGTGTCGCGGTGATCGGCGGTGGTAACTCCGGCGTTGAAGCGGCCATTGACCTGGCGGGTATCGTCTCGCACGTCACGTTGCTGGAATTCGACGTCCAGCTGCGCGCCGATGCCGTGTTGCAGCGCAAACTGCACAGTTTGCCAAACGTCACCGTGATCACCAGTGCGCAAACCACTGAAGTCACCGGTAACGGCGAGAAGGTCAACGGTCTGCGTTACAAGGATCGTACGACCGATGAGCTGCGCACGGTCGAGCTGGAAGGCATCTTCGTGCAGATCGGTCTGCTGCCCAACACCGATTGGCTCAAAGGTACCATCGAGCTGTCGCCGCGTGGCGAGATCATTGTCGATAACCGTGGCGAGACTTCGATCCCAGGGATCTTCGCTGCCGGTGACGTGACCACCGTGCCGTACAAGCAGATCGTGATTGCGGTGGGCGAGGGCGCCAAGGCTTCGCTGAGTGCTTTCGATCATTTGATTCGCACTTCGGCCCCGGCGTAACTGCCAGGTCAAAAACGAAAAAACCCATGAGCGATCATGGGTTTTTTATTGCGCGTGGAAAGCCACCCCTCATCGGAACGCCGCCCGCCCAGCCCTCTCCCGAGGGAGAGGGAGCCGACCGAGGTGTCTGAAGTCATCCATCGACCTGAGAGAGCCGGTCGATTATGGATTCACCGCGAATCGTTCAAGTCGGCGTAATTCTTCAACATCCCCCCAATCAGTCCCCTCTCCCTCCGGGAGAGGCTAGGGTGAGGGGCTTCCAAGGCTTTTCACTTCTTACAACGGCGCAGGCTGAATGATCTCAACCCAGTAACCGTCCGGATCCTTGATAAACGCCAGGCTCTTCATCCGTCCATCAGTCAGGCGCTTCTGGAAATCGCAACCCAGTTCTTCAAAGCGTGCACACGCCGCAACGATGTCCGGCACGGAAATACAGATATGGCCGAAACCACGCGGGTCGGTATTGCCATTGTGATAGGCGAATTCGGCATCGTTCTCGGTGCCGTGGTTGTGAGTCAATTCGAGAATCCCTGGAATCGACTTCATCCATTCGGTGCGAGCAGCGGCGTCAGCGGGGATTTGCGATTTGTCGACCAGAGCAAGGAAATAGAGGCTGAATTCGGCTTCCGGGAAGTCGCGTTTCTCGACCAGCGAGAAACCCAGTACGCGGGTGTAGAAGTCCAGGGACTTGGTGATGTCTTTGACGCGCAGCATCGTGTGGTTGAAAACGAAGTTGCGGGTTGCGCTGTCCGGGGTGGCGGTGACGCCGGGGAATGTGTTGAGTTCGTGCAGGCTCATGGGCCCTCCAATAACTATGGGCGAGTGATGGGCGCAATGATACGCATGCCTGCCGGCATCGCCAAATGAAAGGGCAGACTTGCCCTGCGCCCGGGCGAGCCTCAGACTTTACCGCTCAATCTGCGAGTGCTTGCGGCGATGATCCGACTGTTCAAATCCTTCTGTGTATTTTCTGCATTGTCGTTCGTGACTGTGTGCGTGTCTGCGGACGAGCCGATTATCACCTGGCCAGCCGGCTGGCAGGTCGAAGCGCTGCCTGCGGCGACTGCGCAGGTTTCCCGTCAACGGGCGGTAAAAACGGATGCCGATGGCAATCAGGTGATGGTGATGGAGCTGACCATGACCGAAGTCGAAAAGGACCATCAAGTCAATTTGCCGGGCGTGCTGCTGGAGATGCGCAAATCAATTCAGAAGGATTTTTTCCAAAGCGGCTACCAGAGTGTCTGCAACAAAGTGCACGCCGCGACACTGGGATCTTTGTCTGCGCTGGAAACCACTTGTACGATCACTGAAAACGGACGACATGTACTGTCGCAAACCCTCGTCGCGGCAGTCGAGGCGGACAAGGCCTATGTACTTTCGTATGCGGGGCAGGCCGAGGCTTATAAAGCCAGTGCAGACGAGATAGTGGCGGTGAGAAACAGCTTGAAACTTTAAGCCGCTGTTCTGCACGAGACGGTTAGATACCGGAAGGGATTAAGACTAAAGTTTAATCGTAGCGCCGTCTGGCAACATCAAGCAGCAAACTGTTTAGCCGCTGGCTCATAAACGTTACACAAAAGTCGCAAGTTGTACGATGAAATTCATTTCATTTGTTAGATATTGTCAATAAAAAAACCCCGCTTGATGCAGGGCTTTTAATCGATTGGCGAATTAACCGCGCAACCACGAATCAACGGTGCCGGCACCGTATTGTTCCTTCCAGGCTTTCAGGCCGCGGTGGTTGCCGCCCTTGGTTTCAATCAGTTCACCGGTGTGCGGATTCTGATAGACCTTGACCACACGAGCGCGGCGGGTTTTAGGTGCTGCAGCGGTCTGCAGGCCGGATTTTGCCGGGTTTGGATCGAGGATGGCGATGATGTCCTTCAGGCCTTTGCCGTAGGTTTTCATCAGCCCCTGGAGCTTTTCTTCGAATTCGATTTCTTTCTTGAGCCCGGCGTCGTTCTTCAGCGATTCGAGCTGCTTGAGCTGTTCCTGAAGGGCCTTTTCAGCTGCACGAAATTCAGCGAGTCTGGACAATATCTTTACTCCAATAGTGTGTTTGGCTGATACCAACCGCAAACAATGCTATAAGCCAAGAGCCGTGAAGCGACTCGGTGATAATGGCTCACCTGCGAATTTTGCTCAGGTTGAAAAAATTGTAGTAGTTAATGCGCCAAGAGTAAATCCTGATGTTGTCTTGATGTAACAACAGTGGTCTTTTGTATCAAATTGGTGCGCCTTATCGGTACGCTCGTCTTGAAACAGCTTAGTTAACGATGAGTTAATGCGTCGATGAAATCCGCTGCGGGCATCGGTTTGGCAAACAGATATCCCTGGAGAAAATCAACATGATGCGCGGCCAGATAGTCGGCCTGTGCCTGGGTTTCGACACCTTCAGCAACAATACCCAAATCCAGCTTGGCCGACAGTTCGATAATCGTGTCGAGTATGTGCCGCGATAGCGCGTCGATGCCGATCATGGCAACGAAGCTCTGATCGATTTTCAAAAAATCCACGTTGAATTTGCGCAAGTAGGCAAGGCTGGAGTGCCCGGTGCCGAAGTCATCGATGGCGATCTTCACGCCCATTGAATGCAGGTGCTCAAACAGTTGACGACTGATCTCGGTGGGTTCGATCAGTTCGCGCTCGGTCAATTCAAGCACCAGGCTGATGCTGCCGGGCGAGAATGCGGCGAGAAACAGCCGACAGTCCTCCACCAGCTCCAGGTCCCGGCAATGGCTGGCGGTGATATTGATGCCAATGTGAAAAGGTGCAGTGAAGGTCGATGACAGCGGTCCCAGCAGCGCAGCGGTTTGCTGCATCAGCGCGCGGGTCATTGGCACGATCAGTCCCGAATGTTCGGCGAACGGAATGAACAGGTCCGGTCGCACCAGACCCTCCTTGGGATGAGCCCAGCGCATCAGCACCTCGGCCCCCGACCAGGCCTTGCTGTCGCCATGCACCACAGGCTGAAAGTAGGGGACGAACTCACCCGCCTCCAGCGCGCGAAGCATCTCGTGACTTGGCGATGTCGAGCGCTTCTGCACAACATGGCCGATCGCGCCCGAGACCGCGCCGAAGAAGATCAGCAGGCTGAACAACGGCGGGTACTCAGCAGCCATGTAGCGCCAGGTCTCACCCTTGGCGAAACCGGCGCTGACGCTAAACCCATAGCGCGATGAAACCAGCGTCGTCGGCGCAACGGGAAGTGCGGGGAGGGCGCTGGCGTGGACTTTGCCCTCAGCCGCTAGCCAGTTATCACCCACCTGTAGAACCAGCAGCGTCTGTCGTCCGATCAGCCGCAGGATGTTGCTCAGGTGATAACCGTCCAGCGTGGTCAACGCGCCACCGCGGCCTTCGCTGAGTCGATACACCAGCAGCGCGGTGTCCGGTGTCACCGGGTTGCCGTTCATCAGCCACAATTTGCCCTGGTTGTAGTCGCCGGCATTCACGACTTCCTGGTAGTCGCCAAACAGCGAGCTGCAATAGAGGTTGTCGTCCCAGACCAGATTGGTCGAGCGCACGAACGGGCGGCGGGTCACTTGTTCACGCAGGGCAAGCTTGACGCTTTCGCAAGTCTGGCCGGCCAGGGGCAGCAACTCATGTGCCGCCTGGGCGGTGTTGTCGAGCATCAGTTCAAACTGGCGCAAGGCCTGATCGGCGGTTTCCTGGGAACTCTGTTCCAGCGTGCGCTGCGCCTGCGAGTGTAGAATCAGGCAGCCGAGCACTAGCGGCAGCAGCCCGCTCAGCAGCGTGACGATGATGCGCGTGCTGCGTTTGCGGCGGGGTCTGACGGTCAACGGCATGGGCGCATCCTGTCGCGATGGAGTGGGCGAAGCTCGGCGCGCTGTACAAACACAGTCAGCCAGAAGCGAGGATAGATCGAACGACGCGCTCGCGCTGCTCAGCGATGATGGATCCGCGTCGCCATTTCGATAAACGCCAGCGTGGCGGGTGATGCCTGGCGCCGATCAAGAACGGCGAGTCCGACCTGACGCTTGACCGCAGGCAACAATGGCTTCTTCACGAAAGCGCTGTCTTGCGTTTGTGGCAATGAGCCTTCGGCGACGATGGTGATAGCGTCGCCACGGCTGACCAGATCGAGCGTACTGAGCAGTTGCGCACAGCGGTAGCGGATATTCGGTTGCAGGCGTGCGGCCATGAACAGTCGCGACACCAGTTCCGAAGAGCCGGCCTCGGTGAGCACGAATGGCGCCTCGCACAAATCTTTCAGGCTTAACGCCGGGTGCCTTGCCAACGGGTGATCGGGCGGCAGCAGGGCGACCATCTGGTCTTCGATCAAAGTGAATGTGTCGAAGCGCTCCTCTGGCAATACCACGAAGCCGATGTCGATGCGTCGCTCCTCCAGCCATTGAATCACTTGACGATCCGGTCCTTCGTCAACGTGCACTTCGATGCCCGGATGGGCTTCTCGATAGCGCCGCAGAATGGCCGGTAGCAGCTTGATCGACGAGGTGGGCCCGAACGAGCCGATGCGCAAGGTGCCGCTTTTCATCCCTCGCGCATCGGCGGCTTCCTGACGCAATGTATTGGCCAGGCCGAGCATCGCACGGGCGCGCAGCAGCAATTGCTCGCCGATGGTACTGAGCTCTACTTGTGACTGATGCCGGCGCAGCAGTTCGACGCCAAGTTCCTGTTCCAGTGATTTCAACGCGTGGGACACCGCCGACTGGGAAATCCCCAAGCGATGGGCAGCCAAGGTAAAACCGCGCAGTTCGGCGACCAGCGAGAAGATTTCCAGTTGCGTAAGGGTCATGAGTATTTGCTCATTTTACGATGAACGCGAATGAGGTCGATCATAAGGCATCTGCAACCTTTCGAGCCTCGACTACATGCACAACCCTGGAAAAACATCATCCGACGTTCCGGTTTATCTGACCCTCGCCGGGGTAACGATGATCTGGGGCGGCACATTCGTCGCCGGCCGGTTTCTGGGCAGCAGTCTGAATCCGGTGTTTGCGGCCAGCCTGCGCTTTTTGCTGGCCAGCCTGGCCTTGCTGGGCTTTTTATGGCTGACGCGAATTGCGCTTGTCCGCCCGACTGCCCGCCAGTGGTTGCGCTTGGCATTGTTGGGGTTCTTCGGGATTTTCTTTTACAACCTGTGCTTCTTCTACGGCCTGCAATACATAAACGCGTCGCGCGCTTCGTTGATCGTCGCGCTGAACCCGGCGGTAATCGGTCTTGCTTCGTGGTGGTTGTTCAAGGAGCGCCTGGGCTCAATGAAAACCGCAGGTATCGTGATCTGCATCGTCGGCGCCGCATTGGTGATCGTCAGCCGTAATCCGCAATTACTGGCGGCGACGCCCGACGCATGGATGGGCGATTTATTGATCTTGGGGTGCGTGCTGGGCTGGGGTGGTTATTCATTGTTTTCGCGTGAACTGAATCAGTCGTTAGGCCCGGTGCAGACGGTGACGTACTCAGTCATGATTGGCACGCTGATGTTATGCCTGTTGGCGGCAGCGCGCGGCGAACTGAGCTGGACAGCACTGAATGATCTGGGCGCGCCGCAATGGCTGAGCCTTGCCTACCTTGGTGTGCTCGGTTCAGCGCTGGCATACATCGGTTATTACCACGGCATCCGCAAGATCGGCGCGACGCGCAGTGGCGTGTTTATCGCGCTCAACCCGCTTACGGCGGTGATCTTCGGCGCGCTGCTGCTGGGCGAACAACTGACGCCGACCATGTGCGTGGGCGGTGCGCTGATTCTCGGCGGCATCTACCTGTGCAACAAACCCCTTGCGACAGACGCAAAAAAGCGGATTTCATAGGGGCAGCAGACAAGCCGGTTTACGCTGTGTAGAATCGGGTTACGCATACAATAATAATCGTCTTCTGGCAGCAGAAGCCTCGCCCGCAAGAGCCTTGGGTCGACAATGAAGATATTCGGGTTTCAACTGATCTACGGTGACTTCCTCGCCCGCAGTGTGCGTGGCATTTCCTGCGCGCCGCCCAGCGCCCTCAGCATGACTCGCCAATAAACCCCCGGTTGATTGATTAGAAATGATGAGGCGTCACCATGGCAGATTTATACGAAAACCCAATGGGCCTGATGGGCTTTGAGTTCATCGAGTTCGCATCGCCGACTCCCGGCACGCTGGAGCCGATCTTCGAGATCATGGGCTTCACCAAAGTCGCCACCCACCGTTCCAAGAACGTGCACCTGTACCGTCAGGGCGCGATCAACCTGATCCTCAACAACGAACCGAACAGCGTCGCCTCGTACTTCGCCGCCGAACATGGTCCGTCCGTTTGCGGCATGGCGTTCCGCGTCAAGGATTCGCAAAAGGCCTATAGCCGCGCACTGGAACTCGGCGCGCAGCCGATTCATATCGAAACCGGTCCGATGGAGCTGAATCTGCCGGCGATCAAAGGCATTGGCGGTGCGCCGCTGTACCTGATTGACCGTTTCGGCGAAGGCAGTTCGATCTATGACATCGACTTCGTGTTCATCGACGGCGTAGACCGCAACCCGGTCGGTGCCGGCCTGAAGATCATTGATCACCTGACCCACAACGTGTACCGCGGTCGCATGGCCTACTGGGCGAACTTCTACGAGAAGCTGTTCAACTTCCGTGAAATTCGCTACTTCGACATCAAGGGCGAATACACCGGCCTGACCTCGAAAGCGATGACCGCACCGGACGGCATGATCCGCATCCCGCTGAACGAAGAATCGTCCAAGGGCGCCGGGCAGATCGAAGAGTTCCTGATGCAGTTCAACGGTGAGGGCATCCAGCACGTCGCGTTCCTCACGGACGATCTGATCAAGACCTGGGACCAGTTGAAGAAGATCGGCATGCGCTTCATGACGGCACCGCCGGACACCTACTACGAAATGCTCGAAGGGCGCCTGCCGAACCACGGCGAGCCGGTCGACCAACTGCAATCGCGCGGTATCCTCCTCGATGGCGCATCGGAGCAGGGCGACAAGCGTCTGCTGCTGCAGATCTTCTCGGAAACCCTGATGGGCCCGGTGTTCTTCGAGTTCATTCAGCGCAAAGGCGACGATGGTTTCGGTGAGGGCAACTTCAAGGCACTGTTCGAGTCGATCGAGCGCGACCAGGTGCGTCGTGGTGTGCTGACGACCGAGTAAACCGCTGCACCGATAAACATTGTGGGAGCCAGCCTGCTGGCGATAGCGACTTCAGATTCAGCATAAAAGTTGACTGACAGATCGCAATCGCCAGCAGGCTGGCTCCCACATTTTTTTGTGTTTGGCTTATGGGCGGCTTTGTCGCATCAGGTGCTTGAAGCCTTCGAAAACCAGCACCACCACCGCCATCCAGATCGGGATATAGGTCAGCCACTCCCCGGACTTGATGCTTTCACCGAGCAACAACGCCACGCCGAGCAGCAGCACCGGCTCAACATAACTCAACAAGCCGAACAGACTGAACGGCAGCAAGCGGCTGGCGATGATGTACACCACTAACGCTGAGGCACTGATCAGGCCGAGCAGCGGAATCAGCCAGAGCAACCCGGGATATTGGTCAAACACGCCCAAGCCTTGCTCGCCGCCCTGCACGAACCACCAGGCGACCGGGAGCATCAAGGTCATGTCGACCCACAAACCACCGAGGTTGTCGGTCTGAAGGTATTTGCGCAGTACGAAGTACAACGGATAGCCGACCACGACCACCAGGGTTGCCCAGGAAAAACCGCCCACCTGATACAGCTCGTTCAGCACGCCGAGGCTGGCAAAAAACACCGCGATCTTTTGCAGATACGACAGGCTCTCGCCGTAGGCAATCCGCCCGGTCAGCACCATCGCCAGTGGCAGCAGGAAATAACCCAGCGAGACATCGAGGCTGTAGTCGTTCAGCGGCGCCCACATGAACAGCCACAGCTGCACGCCGAGCAACGCGGCGGAGATGATCAAGCCGCCGATCAATTTCGGCCTCGCCGCCATCAAGCGCACCAGCTCGACAACCCGCCGCCATTCCCCGGAAACCAGCATGAACACGGTCATGCACGGCACGGTCAGCAGCATCCGCCAGCCAAAGATCTCCACACCGCTCAACGGTGTGAGCAACGAAGTGTAGTAATACATGACGGCAAACAGCACGGATGCCGAAACCGATAGAGCGATACCTTTAGCCAAGCTGTCCTCGCAGGTTGAGGGTTGAACGGGGCGCGAAGGATACGTGGTTTTTGTGCTGAATATTGATCGGTTGCTCAATATTCTTCACAGGCATCAACCGGATCGCCGCGCCATCAGCATAGCCGCCCTATGCCCTGTCGGAGCGCGCCTGTTCGCGAAGCTCTTCAAGGTTATTGACCACTCTTCAAAGGATTGCCAAAGCGCTTGAGGTACATTTCACCAAACCGGTAAGAGGCGTAATCGGTCATGTGACCGAGGTCGCGATAAACCGGCAAGCCATCGACCGTGGTCGCGCAAGCGCCATCCTTGCATTGCAGGCTTTTCGGATCGATGACGATCAGGCTCGGGTATTCGCCCTGCAGTTCGCTGAGCAACCGGGCCAATGTCGGATCTTCGTCATTTGACCAAGGCACCGATGCGCATTGAATGCTCTGTTCGGCACTGCCGAGCAAGCCGCGCAACTTCACCTGTTTCAATAAACACTCGTTGATCCCCGTCGGCATCGGCAGGGTATTCATCAGGAACACCGGTGTTGCGCCGGACTTGACGATGATGTCCAGGGCTTGGCGGAGCGCGACGCCGAGGCGTTGTTGCGACAGTTCGACACTGCGCGGATCCTCCAGGCGGGTGACGATGGCATCGGTGAGATAGGCCTCCCAGAACTGCCCGATAATCACGTAGCGGAAATGATGGCTGGCGATCATTTCGTAGTAGCGTTGCGCAGCGTTGTGGCATTTCTGATACAGCGCGTTTTTCGCTTTGTACCAGTTGTAGAGGTAGATGTTCGGCAGCGCCAGGCAGGCCGGATATCCCTGCGCGAGGACGGCGAGGTTCGCGTCCTTGGCCAGCGTTTCAACGAAACCCCAATAATGATTCGAGTAGGAATCCCCCATCAACAGAACCTGAGGCCTGGCCTGTGCGGCGCCCATGATGCAGCCAGGATCGGTGCCGTCGCTCACGCCCAGACACGCTTCCCGGTTGGCCGGCACCGACGCTTTCAAACCGTTGAACAAATTGTTCGAGCCCTGATTGAAGCGGTTCGGCCAGCCCTCGCTCCGGTCACCCGCCGAATGCAACAGCGACAAGGCAATCGCCGGCACGATCATCAGCCCGATCAGGGTTTTTCCGAAGCCAGCGCGCGCCTTGCGGAAACGGTTTTCGATCAGCACGAATGACAGATAGCCGATGACGAAGGTCGCGCCGAAGTACACCAGCTGCACCAGCGGGGTGAGGGCGATGCCCAGGTAGCTCGTCACGGCGAGAATCGGCCAGTGCCACACGTACAGTGAATAGGAGAGCGTGCCGATAAACACCAGCGGCCGGAACGCCAGTAACTTCGAGGTCACGCTGGCATCTCCGATGCCGCGAAACAGCAGCACGGCCGTGGCCAGGCACACGGCGATGGCGTGGTAGCCGGGAAAACCCGACAAGATATCTTCGCGCGTCGCGCAGTAGAACAGCGTCGCCAACGCCAGCGCACAGATCAGCGAAGCGTTCAGGCGCTTGAGCCGGAACGTCTCGCTGCTGAAAATGACTGCGCAGGAACCGATCATCAATTCAAAGATACGTGCGGTGAAGAAGTAATAGTTGCGGTCGGGATAGGCGTACGACAGGTACAACGCCAGTGCCATTGCCGCGAGGGTCAGACCCAGCACCGTGGCTTTGAAAACTCTTTTCGCTACGTAACGGTTGAGCAGCCAGAGGCCCAGTGGCAAGGCCAGATACCATTGCCATTCGATGGCCAAAGACCAGGTGTGCAGCAGCGGCAGACTTGCAGCATCCGGCGTCGCGTAGCCGCTGGTCACTTTGGAAAAGTACTGATTCGAAATCAGCAGCGATGTGTATTTTTCGCTTTTGAGAAAGTCGACGTAGTCGCTGGGCAGATACAGCAGCGTGGTGATCAGCAATGTTGCGATCAGCAGGGCGATGATTGCCGGTTGCAGGCGCCAGATGCGTCGCGTGTAAAAGCCCGTGAAGCTGAACGTACCCTTGGCCAGCGAGGTCATGATGATCGAGGTGGTCAGGTACCCGGAGATCACGAAGAAAATGTCGACGCCGATGTATCCCGACGGAAACAACGCCAGGCCGCCGTGGAAGATCAACACCAGCAGCACGGCGATGGCGCGCAGGCCGTCGATATCGGCGCGGTACTCAATCGAGGGGTTGCGCCCGATGGCCGTTGCCGTCTCTTCGGCGTGAAGCTGTGAATGCGGATGGTGTTGGTCGCCGGGGTTTTTCAGCAGAGCAGGCTTCGCGGGGGCCTCGACGGAGCGATCGAACATGCAGTTATCCCTGGCAATTTTGCGCCGATCAATCCAGTTTCCGTTTGATCGCGCTGAATTCAATGAAAAACAGCCGATTGTATCGGCTGTTCTACATTAGGGAAGACCTGTTATGCCTGATGTGGTTTGCGCCCAGAGACGAAATGGCTGACATCGTTGAAACCCGGTGTCGAAGCATGCCCCGGTGTGACCAGTGAATCGATGAACGCCTCATCCTCGGCGCTGATTTTCACCGCCTGCGCCTGGGTATAGGCATCCCACTGCGCCTCGGTCCGCGGCCCGACAATGGCCGAGGTCACGGCGCTGTTGTTCAGCACCCAGGCAATCGCAAACTCGACCATACCGACGCCGCGCTGCTCGGTGTACTGCTGAATCTGCTGGGCAATGCGCAACGACTCGACGCGCCACTCGGTTTCCAGAATGCGCTTGTCCTGGCGCCCGGCGCGGCTGTTGGCGTCCGGTTGCACATCCGGCGCGTACTTGCCGCTGAGCACGCCACGAGCCAGCGGACTGTAAGGCACCACGCCGAGGCCATAGGTTTGCGCAGCGGTGATCTGCTCGGTCTCGGCCTGACGGTTGACGATGTTGTACAGCGGCTGGCTGATCACCGGGCGGTCAACGCCGAGCTTGTCTGCAACACGAATCACCTCGGCGATCCGCCAACCGCGATAGTTCGACAGCCCCCAATAGCGGATCTTGCCTTGGCGAATCAGATCGCCAATCGCCGAAACGCTCACTTCAAGCGGCGTGTTGTGGTCTTCGCGGTGCAGGTAATAGATGTCGACGTAGTCAGTGCCGAGCCGAGTGAGGCTGGCTTCGAGACCGTTGAAGATGTGTTTGCGGCTCAAACCGCTGCGGTTCGGCACGCCGTCCACCGGGCCGAAGCCGACCTTGGTGGCCAGCACCCATTCGTGCCGATGCCGGGCGATCGCCTCACCGACGATCTCTTCGGAACGGCCGTTGGTGTAGACGTCGGCGGTATCGATGAAGTTGATCCCCTGATCCCAGGCCTTGTCGATGATGCGCAGCGAATCTTCGGCGCTGGTCTGTTCGCCGAACATCATTGTGCCGAGCGTCAAGGTGGAGACCTGCAGCCCGGAGTGGCCGAGTGTGCGGTAGCTCATGGCGAAATCCTTTTTGGCGGTGGGGAGGGGTTCAATCAAATACCAGATGCGCAAGTCGTCGCAAAGTGAATTTATAAGATCAAGAGCCCCTCATCGGAACGCCGCCCGCCTAGCCCTCTCCCAGAGGGAGAGGGGACTGACCGAGGTGACTTGGAGAAATACGCCAACGCGCAATACTGAGTCGAACGCACATTTTGAAAAGCACAGAGATCGGCTCCCTCTCCCTCGGGAGAGGGCTGGGGTGAGGGGCCGCCGATCTCAAATTTCAACCAACTCTCGAGTCGAACCGAAATATAAAAACGGCCCAAAACAGGGCCGTCCATGAAAGCCGTTGAAAGCCTAAGCCCGCAACGTCCGCGTCATCCGCAACGCCAGCAAACTCCCGCCGACAATCACCGCCGCGAGCAGATACAACGCCGCATCCGTCGAGCCTGTGCTGTCCTTGACCCAACCCACCAGATACGGGCTCAAAAACCCCGCCATCTGCCCCATCGAGTTGATCAGCGCCAGGCCACCTGCCGCGGCGCCGGCGCTCAACATCGCGGTCGGTACCGGCCAGAACATCGGCAACCCGGTCAGCGCACCCATGGTGGCGATGGTCAAACCGAGAATCGCAATCGCCGGATTCGCCGCGAAGTTCACTGCGATCAGCAAACCAATCGCGCCCATCAGCATCGGCACCACCAGATGCCAGCGGCGTTCCTTGCGCAGGTCGGCCGAGCGACCGACGAGCAGCATGAACACCGCCGCCAGCAGATAGGGAATCGCGCTCAGCCAACCAATCACCAGGTTATCGCTGAAACCGAGGTTCTTGATGATCGACGGCAGCCAGAAGTTGATCGCGTAAACCCCGCTCTGGATGCAGAAGTAGATCAGGCCGAACGCCCAGATCGCCGGGTTCTTGAACACGGCCAGCAGCGAGTCGGAGGTGGATTTCGGTTTGTTCGCCAGGTCTTCGGCCTGATCTGCCTCAAGCACCGCGCGCTCGTGCGGGGTCAGCCATTTGGCGTTGGCGAAGCTGTCGCTGAGCAGGAACCAGGCGAGGGCGCCGAGGATGACCGTCGGAATGCCTTGCAGCAGGAACATCCACTGCCAGCCGGCGAGACCGCCCTGGCCGGCGGCGAAGTGATTGAGGATCCAGCCGGAGAATGGGCTGCCGAGCAGACCCGACACCGGAATCGCCGACATGAACAGCGCCATGATCCGGCCGCGGCGGAACGTCGGGAACCATTGCGAGAGGTACAGCACCACACCGGGAAAGAACCCGGCTTCGGCCGCGCCGGTGAACAGTCGCAGCGTGTAGAACTCGGTCGGGGTGGTGACGAACAGCAGGCAGGTCGACAGCGTGCCCCAGGTGATCATCATCAGCGCAATCCAGCGCCGTGGTCCGAACTTCGTCAGTGCGAGGTTGCTCGGCACGCCGCACAGCACGTAGCCGATGAAGAAGATTCCGGCACCGAGGCCGTATACGGTTTCGCTGAACTTCAGCGCGTCGAGCATCTGCAGTTTGGCGAAGCCAACGTTGACCCGGTCGAGGTAGTTGAACAGGTAGCAGATGAAAATGAAGGGGATCAAACGCAGGGTGATGCGTTTGTAGACGGCGTTTTTACCGTCGGTGTCGATGGTCTGGGTAGCTGCGGCGCTCTGCGACATAGCGGCTCTCTCTTTATTATGATTTTTTGCGATGCAAAGGGTAACGTTGATCGCCCCGAGAGTCTCGGCCACCTCTGGCCGGATTGTCTTTGTGCCTGAGCACAGGGTTTGCCGGCAGACCCTGTGCGGGTGAACAATTGCACGCGCCGAAAATCAAGGATTGCCGCTGTCATGTTCGAACTTGACCACGACCTCGCCCAGGACATCGTCGACCGGGCGATGGCCATTTTGCCTTACAACGTCAATGTCATGGACAGCCAGGGGCTGATCCTCGGCAGCGGCGAACCGGAGCGCATCAACACCCGCCACGAAGGCGCGCAACTGGTGCTGGCCAATGGTCGCGTGGTGGAAATCGATACGCAGACAGCGGTGCATCTCAAAGGCGTGCAACCGGGCATCAACCTGCCGCTGCTGCTTGATCAGCGTTTGATCGGCGTACTGGGCATCACCGGCGACCCCGAACAACTGCGCACCTATGCCGAACTGGTGCGCATGACCGCAGAAATGCTGGTTGGCCAGCGCAACCAGCAGGCTGAGCAGCAATGGCGGCGCCAGCGCTGTGATGACCTGCTGGCGCTGTTGCTGAGCGAAGCGGGTGATTCGCCGCGGCTGGTCGACGAGGCGCAGCAACTGGGGCTCAAGCCGCAACTGACGCGGGTGCCTCATCTGTTCGAACTGGGTGCTGAGCACGGTCCGGGGCAAACGGTCGAGGCGCTGAGTGCCTGGCTGATGTCGCGTTACCCGGACAGCTGGTGCGTGAGTTCGGCGCAGTCATCGCTGCTGTGGTGTCGCCCGGCGAGTCAGCACATCGAGCACGAGCGCTTGCTGGAAAAACTCGATGGCCTCGGCTGGCAGATCCTGCGCCTTGCCGTGGGCGGGCAGGCCGACGGGCTGGCCGGGCTGCGCCGCTGCTATCGGCGGGTCGGCGATCTGCTCGCCTACGGGCGCGAAGTCTTGCCGCATTCGCGGGTGCTGACCCTCAACCGCTATCGCTTGCCGGTGATGCTCTGGCGCCATCGCAACGATGATGCGCTGGACGAACTGCTCAAACCGCTGCGCAAGGTGATCGCCAAGGACAGCAACGGTCAATTGCTGGCGACGCTGCGCAGCTGGTGCGAACACGACGGCCAGAGTCAGGCCTGTGCCGAGGCCTTGGGCATTCATCGCAACAGCCTGCGTTACCGGATGGAGCGGATTGCCGAGTTGAGCGGGGTCGATCCGCTCAGGCTGGACGGGATGCTGGCGTTGTATCTGGGGGTGCAGTTATTGCCGCAGACGGATCCATCGGCATGAGTCGTTCTTGAGGCCGCCATCGCTGGCAAGCCAGCTCCCACAGGTTATAAGGCGTTCATGACTTCCACATCCACCACAGCACCCTGTGGGAGCTGGCTTGCCAGCGATGAGGCCGGTACAACCAACACCTATCTTTGTGAAAATGAACAATAAACGCCGACGCCACTTGTGCAACCGACCGGCGTCAACCTTCGCGGCCACTGGCAGCATGACGGACATTGCCACCGGAGAATTCTCATGAAAGTCGTCATCGCCCCCGATTCATTCAAGGACAGCCTCAGTGCTCAGGGCGTCGCCGAAGCCATCGCCCTTGGCCTGGCGCAGGTGTGGCCACAAGCGACGCTGGTCAAATGCCCGATGGCCGATGGTGGCGAAGGCACGGTGGAATCGATTCTCGCTGCCTGTGCAGGCGAGTTGCGCCGCAGTCGCGTGCGTGGCCCGCTCGGTGCGCCGGTCGAAGCCGCGTGGGGCTGGTTGCCTCACACCCAGACTGCAATCATCGAAATGGCCGAGGCCAGCGGTTTGCAATTGGTGCCGCCAGGGCAGCGCGATGCGTGCATCAGCAGTACCTTCGGCACCGGCGAACTGATTCGCGCGGCGCTGGATGCCGGCGCACAACGGGTGATTCTGGCGATTGGCGGCAGCGCTACCAACGATGGCGGCGCCGGTGCGATGCAGGCGTTGGGGCTGAAACTGCTTGACGCGCAGGATCAGCCGCTGGTCCCCGGCGGACTGGCACTGGCGCAACTGGCGCGGCTGGACCTGAGCGCACTCGACCCGCGTCTGGCGCAGGTGCGTTTCGATATTGCTGCGGATGTGAACAACCCGCTGTGCGGCCCGCATGGCGCGTCCGCAATTTTCGGCCCACAGAAAGGCGCCTCGCCGGCGCAGGTGCAGCAACTTGATCACGCCTTGGGGCACTTTGCCGAACTGTGCGCGCAGGCGCTGGGCAAAGACGTTAGCGATGAACCCGGCAGCGGTGCGGCGGGCGGTCTGGGCTTCGCCGCCAAGGCCTTTCTCGGTGCGCAGTTCCATGCCGGCGTTGAGGTGGTGGCCGAGCTGGTGGGTCTTGCCGATGCGGTCAAAGGCGCCGACCTGGTGATCACCGGCGAAGGGCGCTTCGACGCGCAGACCTTGCGTGGCAAGACGCCGTTCGGCGTTGCACGGATCGCCAAACAACACGGTGTGCCGGTGGTGGTGATTGCCGGCACCTTGGGTGAGGGTTATCAGGAACTGTATGACCATGGCATCGACGCGGCATTCACCGTGACCAGCGGACCGATGAGCCTGGAACAGGCCTGCGCCGAAGCGCCACGGTTGTTGCGTGAACGCGCCACGGACATTGCTCGCGTGTGGCAGATGGCCCGGCGCAGCTTGTGAAATGCTCGACCGATGTTTCATCCTTGAAACACCGATAAAAATAATTGCAACGCACCCGCAATCTTCCTAAAGCCTGGCCGATACAAAGGTCAGGCGCACACAAAACTTCCAAAACAGTGGCGCCAGACTGCAGCCCACCCCCACGGCTCAGTGATATGGCATGGACGCTCGTAGCTTCTATCTTGAGAGTGCAGCCATGTCCTTGCGTAACCTGAATATCGCGCCCCGTGCCTTCCTCGGTTTTGCCTTCATTGCTTTATTGGTCGTCGTGCTTGGCGTGTTTGCCGTCAATCGCATGTCGGTCATTCGCCAGGCGTCGATCGATATGAATTCGACGCAACTGCCTAGCGTGACCCATCTCAGCGTGATAACCGAGAACGTCCTGCGGATGCGCATCCTCTCGTTTCGCGTGTTGGTCAATCGCGAGCCTGCCGCGTTGCAGGAAGCCCAGACGCGTATCGCCGTGCTGGTTGAAAAGGCGCGCAAGGCACAAGCCGCTTATGCCGAACTGCATGCAGGCCCGGAAGAACGTGCGCTGTACCAGACGTTTTCGACCACGCTGGACAACTACGTGCAGGCGCAGAACCAGATGCTCGAGTTGTCGCGCCAGGACAAAATGGAGGAGTTGCGAGCGCTGATCAACACACGAATCAAGGAAGGCACCGACCAGATGGGCGAGCAATTGAACAAACTGATCGCAATCAATGCCGCCGATGCCAAGACCGCATCGACTCGTGCCGGCGACTATTACGACAGCGCCATCACCGGGATCATCATTGTCGCGGTGATTGCTGCGCTGGCCACAGTTTTGCTCGCCTGGTTGCTGACCCGCAGCATTGTCACGCCGTTGAACCGAGCAGTACTGGCGGCGCAGACCATCGCCAGCGGCAACCTGAGCAAAGCCATCGAAGTCGACGGCAAGGACGAGCCGGCGCGCCTGCTCGAAGCGCTCGCGGCGATGCAGGTCAATCTGCGTCAAACCATCGAACAGATCGCCGGTTCCGCCACGCAACTGGGCGCGGCCGCCGAAGAACTCAGTGCCGTGACCGAAGAAGCCTCGCGCGGTTTGCAGCAGCAGAACAACGAGATTGAACAAGCCGCTACCGCAGTCAACGAGATGACCGCCGCTGTCGAAGAAGTCGCGCGCAACGCCGTGTCGACCTCTGAAGCGTCGAACCAGTCGACCCACGCCGCCCGTGAAGGTCGCGATCAGGTGGTGAAAACCGTCGACGCGATCCAGACCATGACCCACGATGTGCAGAACACCGCGCAGATGATCGAAGGCCTCGCCACCCAGGGTCGCGATATCGGCAAAGTGCTCGATGTGATTCGCGCCATCGCCGAACAGACCAACCTGCTGGCGCTCAACGCCGCGATCGAAGCCGCACGTGCCGGTGAAGCCGGACGAGGCTTTGCCGTCGTCGCGGACGAAGTCCGAGCGCTGGCCCATCGCACCGCGCAATCGACCCAGGAAATCGAAAAAATGGTCGCCGGCATTCAGAACGGCACCGGCGAGGCGGTTTCGTCGATGCAGCAAAGCAACCAGCGCACCCAGATCACCCTGGAAATGGCCCGTGCCGCCGGCGTCGCGCTGGAGCAGATCACCCAGTCGATCCACCAGATCAACGAGCGCAACCTGGTGATCGCCAGCGCCTCGGAAGAGCAGGCGCAAGTCTCCCGCGAAGTCGACCGCAATCTGGTCAACATCCGCGATCTGGCCACGCAGTCGGCGGCCGGCGCCAACCAGACCAGCGCCGCGACTCATGAATTGTCGCGTCTGGCAGTGGATTTGAACGCCATGGTGGCGCGTTTCGTGATTTGAGATACGGTGAAGGCTGGAAACCGCGCAATCAGGAGACGTACATGCGCTATTCAGCCTTGACCCAACGCATTGCCGGAGAGGGCGCCGCCGCCTGGCAGATCCACGACCGAGCGTTGGCATTGCGCGCCGAGGGCGTTGATATTCTGCTGTTGAGCGTCGGCGATCCGGATTTCGATACGCCGCTGCCGATTGTCCATGGCGCGATCGACAGTCTGCTGGCTGGCGATACGCATTATGCAGATATTCGTGGCCGGCTCGAGCTGCGCAGGCTGATTGCCGAGCGCCATTGCCAGCGCAGTGGTCAGCGCGTTGATCCTGACCAGGTGATTGTCTTGCCCGGCGCGCAATGCGCGGTGTATTCGGTGGCGCAATGTCTGCTTGATCCCGGCGATGAAGTGATCGTCGCCGAACCGATGTATGTGACTTATGAAGGCGTGTTCGGCGCGTGCGGCGCGACGGTCATTCCAGTGCCGGTGCGCCCGGAAAACGGCTTCCGCGTCGACTCGGCCGATATCGCGGCGCGTATTACTTCAAAGACTCGCGCCATGTTGCTCAACAGCCCGAACAACCCCAGCGGTGCAAGCTTGCCGCTGTTGATCTGGCAGGAACTGGCGGCGCTGTGCCTGCGCCATGACCTGTGGCTGATCAGCGACGAGGTCTACAGCGAACTGCTTTACGAAGGCCGGCACATCAGCCCGGCGAGCCTGCCGGGCATGGCCGAGCGCACGGCAACGATCAACAGCCTGTCGAAATCCCATGCCATGACCGGATGGCGCATTGGCTGGATGATCGGGCCGACACCGCTGGCCGAGCATCTGGTCAACCTGTCGCTGAGCATGCTCTTCGGTCTGCCGGATTTCGTGCAGAAAGCCGCGCAGGTTGCGCTGCAAAGCGATCTCCCGGAGGTGACGCAGATGCGCGAGGAATATCGCCTGCGCCGCGATCTGGTTTGCGAGCGTTTGCGCGGCTGCCCGGGCCTGCATCCGATCAGGCCGGATGGCGGCATGTTCGTGATGGTCGATGTGCGCCAGACCGGTCTCGGTGCCCAGGCGTTTGCCGAGCGATTGCTGAACGGTTATGGCGTCTCGGTACTGGCCGGTGAAGCGTTCGGCCCGAGTGCGGCGGGGCATATCCGCATTGGCCTGGTGGTAGACCGGGTGAAACTGGCCGACGCCTGCGCGCGGATTGCCTTGTGTGCGGCGCAGCTTTTACAGGCGCGCAGTGCCTGATGTTTCTGCATTGCCTGCCCCGGCCCAATCGCTAGCAGGCTAGCTCCCACAGTGATTCGAGGCGGACATCAGCTTTGTGTTCGCCCCAAAACCCTGTGGGAGCTAGCCTGCTAGCGATGAGGCCAGGGCGGGCAATGTCGATCTCAGCCCTGCCACGCCGATGGGTTCACCAGATTCGCCGGTTTCTTGCCAGCCAACGCAGCCAGCAGATTCTCCACCGCACACCGCGCCATCGCCTCGCGCGTTTCATGCGTCGCCGAACCCATGTGCGGCGTCGCCACCACATTGTTGAGCTGCAACAACGGCGAGTCATGATCGAGCGGTTCACGCTCGAACACGTCCAGCCCCGCCGCACGAATGCGCTGATGACGCAGCGCGTCGATCATTGCCGCCTCGTCGACCACCTTGCCGCGCGAAATGTTGATGAAAATGCTCTCCGGACGCATCAAGGCAAACTGCTCGGCGCCGATCAACTTCTCAGTCTGCGCCGTCAGCGGCAAGGTCAGGCAAATGAAATCGGCCTGTGTGAGCAAGTCCTCGAGGCTGCAATATTGCGCATCGAAGCGCTCCTCTACCGCCGGTTTGCGCGACTGGCTGTGATAGATCACCGGCATGCCGAAGCCAAAATGGCCACGCTGGGCCAGTGCCTCGCCGATGCGGCCCATGCCGATGATGCCGAGTGTCTTGCCATGCACGTCAGTGCCGAAATGTGCCGGGCCGATGTTGCGGCTCCACTGGCCGCTGCGCACCATGTTGGCGAGTTCGACCACACGCCGGGCCGCCGCCAGAATCAAGGCGAAACCGGTGTCGGCGGTGGTTTCGGTGAGCACGTCCGGGGTGTTGGTCAGCAGGATCCGGCGACGACTGAGGTAATCGATGTCGTAGTTGTCGACACCCACCGAAACACTGGCAATGGCTTGCAGTTGCGGCGCCAGATCAAGCAACGCGGCGTCGAGTTTCAGACTCGCGCCGAGCAAGCCGTGGGCGCGGGGCAGGGCGTCACGTAGTTGCATCAGGCCGTCGGCGTCGAGGCTTTCGATCAGCGTGACTTCGAACTGCTCTTGCAGACGCGCCATGAGCGCGGGCGACAGCTTCTTGTACAGCACGACGTGTTTTTTCATGACAAAGTCCTTTCAGGAATGCGCCGGCACGCGTGGCGTGGCAACGGCTTTGGCGACGACGCGGTCACTGGCGCCGGGCTTGAGAAAAATCGTCAGCACCACCGACAGCAGCAACGCACCGCTCATCAACAGATAGGACGCGCCCGGCGAGCCGGTGGAGCTGTTCAGGTAACCGACCAGATACGAGCCGCCGAACGAACCGAGCGCGCCCATGCTGTTGATCAGCGCCATGGCGCCACCAGCGACGTTGGCCGGGAGTATCTCCGGGACGATCGCGAAGAATGGCCCGTAGGGCGCGTACATGCAGGCGCCGGCGATCACCAGCAATGTGTACGACCACCAGAAATGTTCCGCGCCGAGCGCGTAGGAACCGTAGAACGCGATGGAGGCGATCAGCAGTGGCGGCCAGACGAAGCGTTTGCGCTTCTGCAATTTGTCCGAACCCCACGACACCGCGAGCATGCCGATCACCGCCGCCAGATACGGTAGCGCCGACAGCCAGCCAGCCTCGATCATGTCCATCTGAGCCCCTGCCTTGAGGATCGACGGCAGCCACAACACGAAGCCGTAAACCCCGATGCTCCAGCAGAAAAACTGCAACGCGAGAATGATCACCTTCGGCGAACGAAACGCTTCGGCGTAGTTCTTCACGGCTTTGATGCCGACCTGTTCTGCCGCCAGTGCGCTTTCCAGATCGTGCTTTTCCTGATCGCTGAGCCACTTGGCCTGGGCCGGACGATCATCGGCCAGACGCCACCAGATGAATGCCCACAACACCGCCGGCAAGCCTTCAATGATGAACATCCAGCGCCAGCTGAAGTGCTGCACCAGATAACCCGAAACCACGGACATCCAGAGCATCGTCACCGGGTTGCCGAGGATCAGAAAGGTGTTGGCCCGAGATCGTTCGGCACGGGTGAACCAATGACACAGGTAGACCAGCATCGCCGGCATCACGGCCGCTTCGACCACGCCGAGCATGAAGCGGATGACGATCAGCCAATACGCGTTGGAGACCACGCCGGTCAGCGTCGCGAGGCCGCCCCAAAGGATCAGGCTGACGAAAATCAGCTTCTTCACACTGTGCTTTTGCGCATAGACCGCACCGGGCACCTGGAAGAAGAAGTACCCGAGGAAAAACAAAGCACCGAGCAAGGAGGACAGGCCCGGCGTAATCATCAGGTCTTCGGCCATGCCGGAGGCAGCGGCGAAGCCATAATTGGCGCGATCGAGATACGCCAGGCTGTAGGTGATGAACACGATCGGCATGATGTACCACCAGCGGCGGGTGGCGAGGGTAGCGTTTTTCATGGTCTTGCTCCTGAGCTTGTTGTTTTTGTCGCAGCAGGTTCAAACAATGGGCAGCCTGTCAGGGCCTCATCGCCAGCAGACTGGCTCCCACAGGGTTATTGGTCGACACAATCCCCATGTGGGAGCCAGCCTGCTGGCGATTGGCGGCCTCAAATTCAACCGATAATTCCAGGCGGGTCGGTAACCCCTCCATATCCCCACGACTCTGCACCGCCCGACTGCCAATCCAGTTCGCGCGTTGCACCGCCTCGGGCACACTCTGATGTTCGAGCAGGGCGCTGATCAGCCCCACCGCAAAGCCGTCACCAGCACCCACGGTATCGACCACCTGAGCCACAGGCACGCCAGCGACAAAACCCTGGTCCAGCTGTGTGCGGTAGTAAGCGCCTTGCGGGCCGAGCTTGATCGCCACCGCTTCGGCACCCTGATCGAGATAGAACGCAGCAATATCCGCCGGGGTTTCAAAACCGGTCAGCAAGCGGCCTTCGCTCAAACCCGGCAAAACCCAATGGGCGAGGGCGGCGAGGCGGTTGATCTCGCTGATCATCTCGCGCTCGCTGGCCCACAGGCTCGGGCGCAGATTGGGGTCGAACGAAACGCTGCGCCCGGTGTGGCGCATACGACTCATCAATTCAAAGGACAATTCGCGCGCGGTGGCCGAAAGGGCCGGCGGAATGCCGGTGGCGTGCAAATGGCGGGCGCTGAGCAAGTCCGCGGTGATCGACTGCGGCGACAAATGACTGGCCGCCGAACCGCGGCGGAAATACTCGACCTGCGGGTCGCTGCCATCGTCGTTGCGCGATTTGAACTGGAAGCCGGTCGGGTGCTTTGGGTCAACATCGACGTGGCTGCAATCAAGACCTTCCTTGATCAGGGTTTGGACCACGAAGCGTCCGAGCGAATCATCACCCACCCGGCTCAGCCAGGCGACATTGAAACCCAACCGCGAAAGCCCGATGGCCACATTGCTGTCGGCACCGGCGATGCGTTTGTGAAAATGCTCGACCGCTGCCAGATCACCGGTCTGCTCGGCGACCAGCATCGCCATGGTTTCGCCGAACGAAAGAATATCGATCTCAGACATGGGCAGGCTCCAGACGCGATTGGCCGAGGCGGGCGAGGGCGGCGACGTGCTCGGTGGTCAGTTGCAGCAGATCATCGCCCTGCAAAGGGTATTCGGCCGCGCGCATAACGCCTTGGGCCATGTGCCGCAACAGTTGTTCCCACAGATGCAGATCACTGACGGCGGGCGGCACCGCGACGAGTTTGCCGTCGGCGCGACGCGCTACGGCTTTGCAGTGCACATAGCCGACATGCCGGCCGAGCAGGCGCGCGGCGCTGGTGGCGGACTGGTCCTGCCACTGCCAGTTGCCGATATCGAAGGTCATTTTGATTGGCAAGTCGTGCTGTTCAACCGCAGCGAAAAAGCGCTGAAACGGTTCGATGCGCCCGCCGTACAAGGTCTGATCGTTCTCGACCAATAGCTGCACCGAGGTTTGTCGGAGACGTTCGGTCAGGGCTTGCAGGTCGTTGGTGTCGGTGAAGTAGCCGAGGGAGACTTTCAGCCACTTCGAACCGAACGCTTCAGCCTGTTGCAGTGCAGTGATCAACTCGGGATTTGGCTGTGCCTGCCCAGCAAGCCACAGCTCGGTCGGTGAGGAGTAAATGCTTTGCAGGCCCTGCGCCTGGGTGGCCGCAGCCAATCGCTGCGGGTCTTCGCGGGTCAGCAATTCTTCACGCCACTCGATGCGATTGGCGCCGGCCGCAGCCAGAACGTCGATGAAAGAGTCCTGACCGCGCTGGCGCACAAGCTCGGCGCCGTAGCTGGACAGACTGATGGAAACGGCAGGTTTGTTCATTGTTATTGACCTCTGAAACCGGTTTCATTTTTGTTCAAAAAAATATCAGTGAATTCTGTGTTGTTCTTGCGGATGCCTTCGCGAGCAGGCTCACTCCTACAGGTGACCGCATTCCAAATGTAGGAATGAGCCTGCTCGCGAAGGCGTCAGGTCAAACACCGCCAACCCCGCGAGTAGATCCACGCTCAACCAGCACCGGCGCAAAATCCACCACCCGCGCCAATTCATCTTCCCCACGCAAACGCGTAAGCAAACATTCGAACGCCCGCGCGCCAATCTCCTGCGTCGGCTGCGCCAGCGCAGTAATCCCGCTACCCACCAGCGGATACCAATCCAGATCATCCAGAGCGATCAGCCCGATATCCTCGAACAGCCGCGAGCCGATCGCCCGCAATGCAGTCGCAGTTGACAGCGCGGCCACACCGTTGGCGCAGAACAACGCTTTCGGCCCATCCCCAGGAGTGTTTAAAAAAGTTTGAAGTTGCGCTTGCAGATCATCACCGGTTTCCAGCACCGCCCCGGACAGGTCCGGACGCTGGGCAATCTGTGCATGAAAACTGCTGACCCGCTCGATCCGCGAGCTAGTGCCGTCATACGGTTCGGTGACCAACACCAGATCGCGATAACCGCGTTGTTCAAGATGTGCCAACGCCATTTCTACTGCCTGTGGATTGTTCAACCCGACCATATCGCTGTCGAGCCCGTCCACCTTGCGATCCACCAGCACCAACGGCATCTCGCGGCGCAATTCATGCAATTCGTCACGGTGGTGGCCGAGGGTGTTCACGATCAGCCCCTCGATGTTGTACGAGCGCAGCAGCGCCAGATGCTGGCGTTCCTGCTCGTCATCGCGATCGGTGTTGCACACCACCAGGCTGTAGCCATGCGCACGACAGGCGGTTTCCACCCCGTGCATCACGGCAATTGAATAGGGGTTGCGGATGTCGGCGACCAACATGCCGATCAGGCGAGTGCGCCCGCGCTTGAGACCACGGGCCATTTGGTTGGGGCGGTAGCCGAGTTCGGCGATGGCACGCTCAATGCGCAGGGCGATGGCCTCGGAGAGCAGGGCACGATCATCGCCGATAAAGCGTGACACGCTGGCTTTGGATACACCTGCGCGTTCGGCGACGTCGAGCATGGTTATGCGGCTGCGCTGCGCAGTGAAGAAATCGTTCACGGCTAAGTCTTCTTATGTATGAAACCGGTTTCAGGAGACACCAATTTCTTAACTTGCGTCAAGTGAAGACCCGTTAGGGCTTGAAAAGTACATCGTCGTTTCCGACAGACGGCAGCTAAACCTGTCAGATCTGACAGTAGGCGAATGATTCGGACAGGTGCCTAATTTGCTCAACGGATCAGCAATCAGTCTCACAGGCTGAACTTACATAGACGTGATGGAAAGAA
Organism: Pseudomonas sp. 15C; assembly: GCF_055484735.1. NCBI lineage: Bacteria > Pseudomonadati > Pseudomonadota > Gammaproteobacteria > Pseudomonadales > Pseudomonadaceae > Pseudomonas > Pseudomonas sp. 15C. The sequence continues at coordinate 29,773 of NZ_JBUDGD010000037.1, forward strand.
ATCATGAGTCCAGTCGGTATTTCCACAACTAGCCCCTCGATCGGTGTATTGGCCGCACCACTATCAGTCGAGGGTGTCGATGGTAATGACCCGGATGGATACGTTCCCAAAGATATCTTGTTGAATGGAACCCGTATCGTCATCCCTCGCCCGGACGACACGGGGCCCAACGACCAATTGATGGCGTTCTGGGTTCAAAACTTGATAGAGACAACCATTTTTGACCAGACCTATCCCTCGGGCATTGTTGATCCTTTTGTTTATGTAGCCTTGACGCCACAACAAATGTCGATTGATGGTGTTGCGCAGGTTTATTACAAGTTATGGAAAAGAGGCGGTGGCAATTCTGATGAGTCGCCACCGCGCACGCTAACCATTGATCACACACCTATTACAACTTTTCCGGAACCCGTGGCCATACATGCAACACTGTGGGGGTATTGGAATAATAATACGAAGCCTGCATTGACAACTGGTGGCACATTTCGAATTCGCTCTTTGAATAATATTGCGTTGCCCGGGGATGTCGCATGGATGACATGGAGGGGATATCGGACGCTCAATGGCGCTGGTCCGGAAGTGGCAGAAGTATATGGTCGGTGGGAAAAAACGCTTTCCGTGATAGACATAACAAATGGTTTCAACCATGTTGTGCCATTTCAAAAACACATCAGTCCACTATTTGACTCTGATTCCGGTGTCTTCGTCTGCCAATTGTTCAGAGGCGGCAAAATCATTGCCGAGTCTGAAAAAGGGTTAGTGAAAATTGATCAAGTTACGCCTGGTACACCTGGCCCTTTCGGCCTGAACTCGCAAGGAGAGACGATAATGGGAATTCAATTTGTAGATAAAATACAGCGACCGCTTTCTATCGGTGTTTCATCAGGCGTAGGGATTTTAGCGGATATCGCCATTGATACACTGGCGGATGGTTTTATCGCCAAAGCTGTACTGGATAGTCAGGTCTTGACCATCAATTTCACTCGTACGCCCGATGAATTGAATGGTGACAATCTTGATGTCCAATACCGTGAAAAAGGGGAACCGGACTGGACTGATTACCCAAACACAATTGAGCTTGGCCCGGTTGCCGGCCGGCCGAATGGCACCATCCCACTGCCGTTGAATGCCGGGCTGTTCGCTGAAAAAGCTACCTCTTCCGGTCCGACTGTCTGGGAACTCATGATCAAGCTTTACAAAGGTGGAGGCGGTAACTCGGAAGACTCCAATACGCTGGAATTCACGGTGGATCAGCTCGCACCGGTTAATACAAAAAACCCTCCCAGAAGAATAAAGCCGACGCCAGTTCCGGTCTTTGTCAATGGCACCCCGCTTCCGTTTCGCAATATCGACACGGCCTGGATTACTGCTAATCCGAATATGAATTTCACGGTGAATGTAGGTTATTTCGGACGTCGTATCGACGACAATTTAACCGTCTGGTTAACCTCAGGTACGCAAGTAGTAGAAGTCTTCAGCAATGCGATCCCTGCGGCCGGTACTTTTGATATTCCCAGCAACGAGTTACTTGTATTCCCGAATGGTCGCGTCAACATAAAATATCGCTGGGATGACTGGCTTGGTAATCTGGGCGAGGAGTCTACTCCTACCCCCGTTCTGACGTTGGTATTGCCGCAGGCGCCATTGGCCAATAAAGCACCGCTGGTGCCGGCAACCGACCCGAACTATATGGAATCGCTCTCGTGGGAAAACTTTGAAGGCGGTGTTAACGTTACGGCCATTGTAGAAAACCTGTTTATTGAACACGCAGAACCTGGCGATCAAATCTATGTGGTTATTACGGACCCCGCTGATGTCACCAATTTTTTCGAAACGCCAAAACAGCCATGGGCTAACGCTAACTTGAGTTTCGATCTTACCTTTGCAGCGCTTGATCAGATATTTAACGGTGACGATAAGCCGAAGGATGTCACAATCCACTATGAAATAGAGCGCGCCGGCCTCACCCAAAACGCTGTTTCACCTCCCGCGACCATTATTCTGGAGTTCGACATTGCGGGTGTAGTACCACCAAATCCTCCTGATCTGGAGAATCCGGATCTCCAACTTCCGATCGTACAGGGGGTTTCCAAAATTGATAACGTAGTGGAATCTGATGATCGCGACAAGCCGGGTACATTCAAGGTAGTGAACGCTCTTACGGATCCGGATATAGAGCCGGTGCATACCGTCAAGTGTTTTCTGGGAAGCTCTACCTTACCTTTTGCGGAATTTAGTCCGCTTGCCGCTGTATCACAATTTGAGATTCCCATCCCGGCAACTGAAATGGCCAAGTTGACACCGCCAAGCGATACAGCTCGTTACACTATTCAAAAGACCGGAGTCGACAAAAACGTTAACAAATCATTGCCGCAAACAGTCGAAGTCAAGCAGATTCCGGTGCTCCTGCCGGTACCTACGATCAGAATCCGTAATCCTGCAAATCGCGACTATATCGAGTGCTACGCGATGGTCAGTCCTACGAGTGGTTATATCCTGGGACTGAACATCAGAAAAGATCCGCTGCTGCCGGTAGGCACTGTTATCACCGCACACTTTGAAGCGCACTCGAATGCCACGGCTACTGCGCTGATTCCCAATACGAAGGCCTCGGCGCCTTATACCATTCAGGGGCCGACCGTGCCTGATGTCGCCAGAGTGGGCACGGCTGCACACTTCAAGGCAGCACAGCCCAAGCGAGGTGCGCTTGCATGGGGCAAGTACTGGTATGAAGCCCAGGGTGGCCTGCAAGCCTCAATTCCAGTCATCAAGCCTCTGGATACTATCAATAACAGCTTCCAATATTGCGATCTGACAGGAGCGCCAGCGTAGGGCTGCGATAAGTAAAGTAGTTCAGCGGGAGAGAGGTCTTTGCGTCTCTCTCCCGCGCGCGCGGCTTTTTCAGTGAAAGTCAACGGGAGGTTGAACATGCCTGCACTCTGTAAGGATAAATCGCGGTGCATTTAAGGATTATTCCTACATTAATTATTTTTCGTAGTCATTAGCCTGTCGGACGTTTTTTAGTTGGCGCTCGCGACACTACCGAAAAAACAGACGTCGTGATCGCAGAATGAGGAAGTATCCATATGTCCATATATTTAGGCTTCAGGCACCCGAACACTCTTAGACTGATGATGGCTGCGGCATTGATCGCTGCGCCCCAGGCTCACAGTCGCACTTTGCTGCCAGGCGAGAGTGAAGTAGTTACCAATCCACCGGCGCCAGAAGCATGGAGCGTGTCCCAAGGTGGAACGCTGACCATCGACAACGCGACGGCGCTGACCATCGGTTCACAAAGTGCCAATGTCGTCTTCAACGGTGGCCAGAGCCAGCGTATCAATGCAAACGCCTCTTCGTTGAAAATGTCCGGCGCTACGGTCAATAGCGCGACGGGACGGGGAGCTATCCAGCTACTCGACAGCAACGCGACGATCGACAAATCGATTATCACCAGCACCAACAGTTTTGGGCTTTTGCTGGGACGTAACCTCAGCACCCCTGCATCCTCCACTGCCACCATTACCGGCAACAGTGTCATCACCGGGGCGATCGGCGGGGTACAAGCGGTAGGTTTCGCCGTGCTGAACCTTACCGACTCTACTGTCGTCGGTACCGGCGCAAGCAGTTATGGTGTGCAGTTGGGTGGCGCGAAACTTTCAGCGACGGGCAGCACGATTACCGGCGCACAGGATGGCCTGCAAATCGTAACCGACACGGTCGGCGTCAATGCCAGCACCGTGACACTCAATGATACCCGCGTGACCGGTGGCACCGGGTCGGCCATTGTATTGGGCTCCTCCGGCAGCGCCGGGACTGTCGCCAGCATCAATATCAGCGGCAATTCCGTACTGATCGGTGGCGATGGCAATCTTTTGCGAGCAGCCAACCGTTCAACGGCCAACCTCACCGTTGATGCAAGCCAGCTGAAAGGCAATGTCGTGGCCGAGACGGGCAGTTCGATCTCCTGGCGGATGCAGAACGGCGCCGCGCTGGAGGGGGATCTGCAGAATGTGACGCAAGTCGGCCTGGACTCAGGCAGCACGCTTAATGGCAATGTTCTGTCCGTTGCAGGAACGGCGTCAAATGTCAGCCTGAACAATAACGCCCGTCTTACTGGCAACGTGGAAAACGTTGTCGGGTTATCGCTGAACAATGGCAGCCAGATGACCGGCAATGTACTGGCTGACGCCAATGGCCTTGTTGACCTGGACAACGGTTCGGCGCTCAACGGTAATGTCCAGAACGTCTCAAGCCTGGTGCTGAACCACGGCAGCAGTCTCACCGGCGATGTCAGCACAGCTGCCAACGGTGGCGTGCTGCTGGACAATGCTTCTGTGCTGACCGGTCAGGTCAACAATTCAGGCAGCCTGACTGTCAATAATGCTGCCCAGTGGGTAACGACTGGCGACAGCACCGTGCAACGTCTTGCGCTGGACAACGGCGTTGTTCGCATGGGCACGAACGAGCAGTTTCAGCAATTGAATATCGGCGACCTGTCTGGTCGCGGCACCTTTGTGATGGGCACGGATCTGGGCAACGGGTCCACCGATTTTCTGAATGTCACCGGTAATGCCAGCGGTCAACACCAACTGCAAATTGCTGCCACCGGCACTACGCCCGTTACTGCCGAAGCGGTGAAGATCGGCAATATTGCCGCCGGCGACGCCAGTTTCTCGCTGGGTGGTCGCGAAACGGTGGACGCTGGTGCTTTTGTCTATCGGTTGAAACAGGACGGCCAGGGCCTTTTCCTCAACCCGGACAAGGAAACCGTCAGTACGTCGAGCAACACCGCGCTCGCGCTGGCAGGGAGCGCGCGCAGCGTATCGAACGCGGAGATGAACATGCTCAATACGCAAATCGGTGATCGTGGGCTCAGTATCCGGCCTGATGCTGCAATGCGGGCAGCCAGTGACAGCGACACGACCAAGTTGAGTAACAGTGTCTGGGTACGCACTTATGGCAACCAATACAACGTCAAGAATGCCTATGGTGATGGCTACACACAAAATCAGACAGGAATTACCGGTGGTGCCGATACCACGGTAGTCGTCGGCGGACGCGATGTTCTGCTGGGCGGTTTCGTCGGTTCCAGCCGCACCGAGATGGACCTCAAGTACGGTTCCAAGGCAACGGTCGATAGCTTGAATGTCGGTGTTTACGGCAGCACATTCGATACCGAGAGCGGTGTGTTCGTCAACGGTATGCTCAAGCTCAACCAGTTCGACAACAAGGCAAAAGTCACCATGAGCGACGGCACACGGGCCAAAGGCGATTACAAGTCGCTAGGCGCGAGTGCTGCCGTTACCGTTGGCAAGCACATCCGCTTTGCCGACAACTGGTTTCTCGAACCGCAGGTCGGCGTATCTACCGGTGTCACTCAGAGTGACAGCTATAAGTTAGACAACGGCCTGAAAGTCAAAGCGGACACCATGCGATCCGTACAAGGAAACATTGGGGTCCGGGGCGGACGTTTGTTGGCACTGGAAGGTGGCGCCTTGCTGGAGCCCAGTGTTTCGCTGGGGGCAAACCATGAGTTCGTCAAAACCAATGAGGTTAAAATCAACGAAGACAGTTTCAACGATGACCGCGCCAGTAGCACGCTGGAATACCGTGCCGGGCTGAAATGGACACCTGCACAGCGAAATTGGCAGGTGGCGGGCGAAATCGGCGGTGGTACGGGCAATACTGTCTCCCAGGACTGGAGTGCGAGCCTGAGATTGAGTCATTTTTTCTAAATTGAACGAGATGGAAAAGCCCTGGCAATGCCGGGGCTTTTTATTGGAAAGCGACTTCAAAAGACTCAGCCGAACAATCCGGCGGCAATGTTGATCGAGAATCCCAGAATAGCCGTATTGAAGACAAACCCGATCAATGACTGTGCCAGCACGATCTTGCGAATATCCCTTGTCGCAACTCCCACATCCGACGTTTGCACGGCCACGCCGATCGTGAACGAAAAGTACAAAAAGTCCCAGTAATTGGGCGTTGTCAGCCCTTCGGCAAAACGCAAAGCCGGTTCCGTGCCGCACCAGGTGTAATACAACCTCGCGTAATGCACGCAGAAAATCACGCCGATGAGCAGCCATGAACCGACCACCGTGAGGGCGGTGAAGCCGTAGTGCAGGAGTTTGAGCCTCGTTTCCAGGTCCTTGTTGCCGGCCAGTTCGAGGGTGATGGTCGCCAGGCTTGCCAACGCAGCGATGCAAACCATGAATAAAACCAGTCCGGCATTCTCGTCTTCGATCTCAGCGATGCGTTTAACATCCGGTGCCTTGGCGCGCATGGTGAGCCACAGCATCAGGATCAGGTAACTCCAGACGCCGACGTTCCAGCCGATGAGAGTTTTGCTGACGACGGAGTCGGCGGGGGCCAGCAGGCCGGTGGCGAGGCCGAACAGCGCGGCGGCAGAGAGACGCGGGTGGGTGCGGGCGAGAAAGCGCATGAGAGCTCGATGGGCCGTGATGGTCTGGACACATTAGCCCAGCGATGACGGACATGACCACATCGTTGAATGTTTGCAAAATCCCTGTGGAAGCGAGCCTGCTCGCGAAAGCGTCGGTACATTCAAAATTGATGTTGACCGATCGCATTCGCGAGCAGGCTCGCTCCCGCAATTGGGATCAGTGGGGCTTGGTGAATCGTTGTACGAGCTTCATCACAACAACAAAGAACACCGGCACGAAGATGACCGCAAGTGTCGCGGTGATCATTCCGCCAATTACCCCGGTGCCGATCGCCTGCTGGCTGGCCGAGCTGGCGCCAGTAGCGATCGCCAGCGGCACCACGCCGAGAATGAACGCCAGCGACGTCATCACGATTGGCCGCAACCGCAAGCGTGCTGCCTGCAACGTCGCATCGATGAGATCATGACCGTCGTCATACAAGCTCTTGGCGAACTCGATGATCAGGATTGCATTCTTCGCCGACAGGCCAATGATGGTTATCAGCCCGACCTTGAAGAACACATCGTTGGGCATGCCGCGCAACGTCACGGCCAACACCGCGCCGAGCACGCCCAGCGGCACGACCAGCAACACCGAAGTCGGAATCGACCAGCTCTCATACAGCGCCGCCAGACACAGAAACACCACCAGCAGCGACAAACCGAGCAGGATCGGCGCCTGGTTGCCGGACAAGCGTTCCTGCAGCGACAGACCGGTCCATTCCTGGCCCAGGCCTTTCGGCCCTTGCGCAACCAGACGCTCGATTTCCGCCATGGCCTCACCGGTACTGTGCCCCGCTGACGGTTCACCGGAAATCGCAATCGCCGGATAACCGTTGTAGCGAGTCAACTGCGCCGGGCCCTGAATCCAGTTGGCCTGCACGAACGCCGACAGCGGCACCATGTGACCGGTGTTGTTGCGCACATGCATTTTCAGCAGATCGTCGACCTGACTGCGTTGGTCGCCTTCTGCTTGCACGACAACGCGCTGCATCCGACCTTGATTGGGGAAGTCGTTGATGTAACTCGACCCCACCGCTGTCGACAGGGCGTTACCTATGTCCGCGAAGGAAACGCCCAACGCGTTCGCCTGTTTGCGATCAACGACTAGCTGAACCTGTGGTGCTTCGGCCAACGCGCTTTCACGCACATTCATCAGCACCGGGCTTTTTTCCGCGGCGGCAAGCAATTCACTGCGCGCCTGCATCAACGTCGCATGGCCGAGCCCGCCACGATCCTGCAAACGGAACTCGAAACCGCTCGATGTACCGAGACCATCCACGGGCGGTGGCAGGACCGAAAACGCCATGGCGTCCTTGACTTCGCTCAAGGCGACGTTGGCGCGATCGGCAATCGAACTGGCGGAATCTTCACTGCCGCGCTGCGACCAATCCTTCAACGTCGAAAACGCCAAGGCTGCGTTCTGGCCGCTACCGGAGAAACTGAAACCGAGAATCACCACACTGTCACTGATACCCGGTTCGCCGGCGTTATGTGCTTCAAGCTGCTCGGCCACGGCCACCGTACGATTCTTGGTCGCACCGGGCGGCAGTTGAATGTCGGTAATGGTGTAGCCCTGATCTTCCACCGGCAGGAACGAAGAGGGCAGGCGCGCGAAGCAAAAGCCCAGTCCGACCAGCAGCACGACGTAAATCAGCAGGTAGCGACCGCTGCGTTTCAGCGCAAGGCCGACCCAGCCCTGATAGCGGTCAGTCAGTCGCTCGAAGCGCCGGTTGAACCAGCCGAAAAATCCGGACTTTTCATGATGCTCGCCTTTGGCAATCGGCTTGAGCAATGTGGCGCACAGCGCCGGGGTCAGCGTCAGGGCGAGGAATGCCGAGAACAGGATCGACGTCGCCATCGACAGTGAGAACTGCTGGTAAATCACCCCGACCGAGCCCTGCATGAATGCCATCGGAATAAACACTGCGACCAGCACCAGCGTGATACCGATGATCGCTCCGGTAATCTGCGTCATGGCTTTGCGCGTGGCCTCCTTGGGTGACAAGCCTTCACTGGCCATGATCCGCTCGACGTTTTCCACCACGACAATGGCGTCGTCGACCAGAATGCCGATCGCCAGCACCATACCGAACATGGTCAGCACGTTGATCGAGAAGCCCAGCGCAAGCATGGTCGCAAAAGTGCCCATCAGTGCCACCGGCACGACCAGCGTCGGGATCAGCGTGTAGCGCACGTTCTGCAGGAACAGGAACATCACCGCAAACACCAGCAGCATCGCTTCGCCAAGGGTGTAAACCACCTTGGTAATCGAGACTTTGACGAAGGGCGAGGTGTCGTACGGGATCTTGTATTCAACGCCTGCCGGGAAGTAGCGCGACAGTTCATCCATCTTCGCCCGCACCAGTGTTGCGGTGTTCAGCGCGTTGGCGCCCGGCGACAGTTGTACGCCAACCGCTGTCGAAGGCTTGCCGTTCAAGCGCGTACCGAACTGGTATTCCTGGCTGCCGATCTCGACTCGCGCCACGTCGCCGACGCGCACGGTGGAGCCGTCGCGATTGGCCTTGAGCACGATGTCGGCGAACTCTTGCGGCGTCGATAACTGACCTTTCACCAGAATGGTTGCGGTGATTTCCTGCGACGCCGGTGACGGCAAGTCACCGATACTGCCGGCAGAGACTTGCGCGTTCTGCGCGACGATGGCGGCGTTGACATCGGCGGGCGTCAGGTCGAAAGCGATCAGCTTCTGCGGATCGATCCAGATGCGCATGGCCCGTTCGGCGCCATACAGTTGAGCCTTGCCGACGCCCTCCAGACGCTTGATCTCGTTCATCACGTTGCGCGCCAGATAATCGCTGAGCGCGACGTCATCGAGCTTGCCGTCACTGGACGTCAGGGTGATCAGCAACAGGAAGCCCGAGGAGACTTTCTCCACCTGCAGGCCTTGCTGGTTGACCGCTTGCGGCAGGCGCGACTCGACCACTTTGAGACGGTTTTGCACATCGACCTGCGCCAGTTCCGGGTTGGTGCCGGGCTGGAACGTGGCTTTGATCGTCGCGCTGCCGAGGCTGCTTTGCGATTCGAAGTACAGCAGATGATCGGCGCCGTTGAGCTCTTCTTCGATCAGGCTGACCACGCTTTCGTCGACAGTCTGCGCCGAGGCGCCGGGGTAAACGGCATAGATCTCGATCTGCGGCGGCGCGACATCAGGGTACTGCGCCACCGGTAATTGCGGGATGGCCAACGCACCGGCCAACAGGATGAACAGCGCGACGACCCAGGCGAATACCGGGCGATCGATGAAGAACTGCGGCATGAAAAAGCGTCCTGCTTACTGACCCGAGGTCTGGGCAATGGGAAGAGGGCTGTCGTCGATCTGCACAGTTTCGCCGGGGCGCGCGTGTTGCAGGCCTTCGACGACGATGCGGTCGCCGGGCTTGAGACCACTGGTGACGATCCAGCGGTTGTTCTGCACGGCGCCCAGTTGCACGGGTTGCTGGGCGACGCGCATCTGTTCATCGACAATCAGCACCTGGGCGATGCCGGCGCTGTCACGCTGCACGGCGCGTTGCGGCACGGTAATGCCATTGGCGATCGTTGCCTGTTCCAGACGTACGCGGATGAAACTGCCAGGCAGCAAGTCGAGATCGGGGTTGGGGAATTCGCTGCGCAAGATGATCTGCCCGGTGCCCGGATCGACGGTGATGTCGCTGAACAGCAACTTGCCCGGCAGCGGATACAGGCTGCCGTCGTCCTGGATCAGGGTGGCTTTGACTTGATCCTGACCGACTTCCTGCAATTGCCCGGAGCGGAACGCACGGCGCAATTCGTTGAGTTCGCGGGTGGACTGGGTGAGGTCGGCGTGGATCGGATTGAGTTGCTGAATCAGCGCCAGCGGGGTGGTTTCGTTCTGCCCGACCAAGGCCCCTTCGGTCACCAGCGCGCGGCCGACGCGACCGGAAATCGGTGCCGTGACGGTGGCGTAGCCGAGATTCAGTTTCGCCCGTTCCACCGCTGCTTTATTTGCCGCGACGTCGGCTGCGGTCTGCCGGGCATTGGCGCGGGCGTTGTCGTAGTCCTGAGCGCTGATGGCCTTATCGTCGATCAGCTGCGCATAGCGCTGCTCTTGCAGTTTCGCCTGAAAGGCATTGGCTTCAGCCTTGCGTAGCGCGGCTTCGGCGCTGTCGAGGTCGGCTTTGAAGGGGGCCGGGTCGATGCGGAACAACACGTCGCCCTTTTTCACGTCGCTGCCTTCGCGAAAGGTCCGTTGCAGGACCACGCCGGCAACCCGAGCGCGGACTTCGGCAATCCGTGGCGCGGCAATGCGCCCGCTGAGTTCGCTGCTGAGCGTCAGGGGATGCGCCTCGACCGTCTCGATACGCACCGTAGCCGGTGGCGCCTGCACCTCGGCGTCCGACGACGAATCACAGGCGCTCAACGTCAGCGCCAGCGCGATCAGGCCGAGCCCGGCCAGCAGTTTGTTCGACATGTACAACCCCCAATATTGAAGTCCGCATCCTACGGGCAGACGCCGAGATTAGCGGTGAAGCTTTGTAGGCGCTGTGTGAAATTGTGTAAGGGTTTTGCTCGGGGAGGGGTGAGGGCGTATATCCTGCAAGCCTTGAAATTTATTGCGACAGATAAAGCATCGCCAGCAGGCTGGCTCCCACAGTGTTACCGGGTGTTCACAAGATCTGTGTTCACAGCCAGACCTGTGGGAGGCAGCCTGCTGGCGATAGCGGTCGAACCGTCGCCACAGCATTTTCTGGATCACCCATGCCCAACATCCTCCTCGTCGAAGACGACACCGCCCTCGCCGAACTGATTTCCAGCTACCTGGAGCGCAACGGTTATTCCGTCAGCGTCATCGGCCGTGGCGACCACGTGCGCGAGCGGGCGCGGGCCAATCCGCCGGATCTGGTGATCCTCGACCTGATGCTGCCGGGCCTCGACGGCTTGCAGGTGTGCCGCTTGCTGCGCGCCGATTCGGCGACGCTGCCGATCCTGATGCTCACCGCCCGCGATGACAGTCATGATCAGGTGCTGGGCCTGGAGATGGGCGCCGACGATTACGTCACCAAACCGTGCGAGCCGCGCGTACTGCTGGCACGCGTGCGCACGCTGTTGCGCCGCAGCAGTCTGGGCGAGCCGCAAACGGTCAATGACCGTATCGTCATGGGCAATCTGTGCATCGACCTGTCCGAGCGCACCGTGACCTGGCGCGAACAACCGGTGGAGCTGTCCAGTGGCGAATACAATCTGTTGGTGGTGCTGGCCCGGCATGCCGGCGAAGTGCTCAGCCGCGACCAGATCCTGCAACGCCTGCGCGGTATCGAATTCAACGGCACCGACCGTTCGGTGGACGTGGCGATTTCCAAGCTGCGGCGCAAATTCGACGACCATGCCGGCGAGGCGCGCAAAATCAAGACCGTGTGGGGCAAGGGCTATCTGTTCAGCCGCTCCGAATGGGAATGCTGAGCTGATGTTTCGCATCCTGTTTCGCCTGTATTTGGTGACGATCGTCTCCTACAGTGCGGCGATCTATCTGGTGCCGGATCTGGTGGTGATGGCGTTCAGAGAACGCTTCGTCACGTACAACCTCGACTATTCGCGCGGTCTGCAATCGTTGATCACCCGCCAGTTTCATGCGGTGCCGCAGGATCAGTGGCCAGCCCTGGCGGCGTCGTTGGACAAGGATTTTCAGCCGCTGCACATCGTCCTCGCTCGAATTGATGACGCACAGTTCACTCACATCGAGCGGGAGCGCCTGCGCCGTAAGGAAAACGTCGTGCGCATCGGCGATTGGGGCTGGCGCACGCTGGCGGTCGCGGCGCTGGACGACACCACCGCGGTGAAGATGGTCGTACCGCCCGATCCGGTTGATGTCGATCTTTTGTACTGGAGCATCAATGTGCTGATTGGCGCGACATTGCTCGCCTGTCTGCTGATGTGGTTGCGTCCGCACTGGCGCGATCTGGAACGCCTCAAAGGCACCGCCGAACGTTTCGGCAAAGGCCATTTGAGCGAGCGCACGCATATCGCGCCAAGCTCGAACATCGGCAGCCTCGCGCATGTCTTCGACACCATGGCCGGCGACATCGAAAAACTGCTCAATCAGCAGCGTGATCTGCTTAACGCCGTGTCCCATGAACTGCGCACGCCATTGACGCGTCTGGATTTCGGCCTGGCGCTGGCGCTGTCCGACGACCTGCCGGCCGCCAGCCGCGAGCGCTTGCAAGGGCTGGTCGCGCACATTCGCGAGCTGGATGAGCTGGTGCTGGAGTTGCTGTCCTACAGCCGTTTGCAGAATCCGGCGCAGCTACCCGAACAGGTCGAGGTGGCGCTGGACGAATTTATCGACAGCATTCTGGGCAGTGTCGACGAAGAGCTGGAATCTCCTGAGATCGTCATTGATGTGTTGCTGCACGGTCAGCTCGAACGCTTTTCACTCGATCCGCGCCTGACCGCGCGTGCCATTCAGAACCTGTTGCGCAACGCCATGCGCTATTGCGAAAGCCGTATTCAGATTGGTGTGCAGGTCAATGCCGAGGGCTGTGAGATCTGGGTCGACGACGACGGCATCGGTATTCCCGACGATGAGCGCGAGCGGATATTCGAGCCGTTTTATCGACTTGATCGCAGTCGGGATCGGGCTACGGGCGGGTTTGGTCTTGGCCTGGCGATCAGCCGTCGGGCACTGGAAGCGCAGGGTGGCACACTGACCGTCGAACCTTCACCGCTGGGTGGGGCGCGGTTCAGGTTGTGGCTGCCGACGAAAGCCTGAGGTTCCAACGCCTCAGATATCAGTGTGTCTCGTGTGAGCGAGCCTGCTCGCGAAGGCGTCGGATCAGTCGACTTATGCTTCGCTCATAGACCGCCATCGCGAGCTGGCTCGCTCCCACAGGGAGCTTGCGTTGTTCAGGCGAGTTCTGTCGATTGAATCAACTCAACGCCGGCGCTCTGCATTCTCTCCAGCGCCGACTGCAGTGATCCATTCAAATCGATTGCCCGACACGCATCCAGCACCACATAAGCATTGAAACCCGCCGCTCGGGCATCCAGCGCGGAAAACATCACACAGAAATCCAGCGCCAGTCCGACCATGTAAACGGTGTCGATGCCGCGTTCTTTGAGATAGCCCGAAAGTCCGGTAGTGGTATAGCGATCGGCTTCCAGGAATGCCGAATAGCTGTCGATATCAGGATTGCAGCCCTTGCGGATGATCAACTGGGCGTGCGGCAAGTCGAGTTGAGGGTGAAACTCGGCGCCGGCTGTGCCTTGCACACAGTGCTCGGGCCACAACGTTTGTTCGCCATAGGGCAGTTGAACGCTATCGAAGGGTTGCTTGCCAGGATGCCTGCAGGCAAACGAAGCGTGGCCCGACGGGTGCCAGTCCTGGGCGATGATGACCTGGCTGAACTGCCGGGCGAGCCGGTTGATCAACGGCACAATAAGATCACCTTCCGGCACTGGCAATTGCCCGCCGGGGACGAAATCGTTTTGCACGTCGATCACCAACAACGCGGTACGGGTTGAATCAGGCATCGCTTGTCCTCCTTGAAAACAGTCGCTCAGCATAGACCAGGGTAGTTCATGCGCCGAGACGGCTTTTCAACAATTTCGCCTTGCTTTCAAGTTCTGGCGCAGCGTCGTGCCCGCTCGTGGGCCGGCGCTTGGATCCCGCGTCCCGAGCGGGTAGCGAACCGTGGTTTGACCGTGTTGCCTGCCAGCCAAGGAACGCGCGATCGGCCAGAACACCGCCGGCAAACAAAGCTGCTGCGGCGGCAGCAATAAACCAGCGCCGGCTCAGCTCTGGCTGTTCAGGCGAAGGAATCGCGTCCAGCCGCGCCTGCAAACGTTCGAGCGGTGCCTGTTGTGCCAGCTCGTCGTAGGCTTTTTGGTAGGGCAGGTTAGCCCGACTGAGCCACTGCACGCGCAGGTTGAGCAGCGCGTCGTCCGCGATGGCCTGTTCCAGCGGGCTGCGTTGCTCGGCGCCGAGTTCATTGTCCAGCCAGGCGACCAGTTGCTCATCCGAAGGTGTCTTCATGAGTGGTTGGCCCCGGTAGAGGTCGAAACCGTGTACAGCGGTGGGTATTCAGCCAGTTTCAACCGGGCGGTGGCCAACCGCGTCACGACTGTCGCAACTGGAATTTGCAGAATTTCGGCGACTTCGCTGTAGGAAAAACCTTCGACGTAAGCCAGATAAACCGTCTCGCGCTGGGTTTCCGGTAAGGCGTTCACACGGCGAATGACCTGTGCAGCCATTAAGTGGGGTTTCGCAGCAAATGCGTTGTCAGCCTCTGTGCCATACCGGGCCGGTTCCTGACGCACCCGGCGCGTGCGCACTTCGCTGATCCAGATTGAATGCAGCAGGCCCAACAACCATCGCTCCATACGCGTGCCCGCCACATACTGCCCCGCGTGTTCGAGTGCGCGCACGCAGGTCCCGTGCACCAGATCCTCAGCCACATGCCGATTGCGCGACAACAGCAAACCGTAGCGCCACAGTCGCGCCAGATGCTGTCCGAGTTCTGCTCTGAACGCCTGCTCGCTGATGGCGACTTCCCTTATCAATGTTCAGGTTGTGATGAGTCGTGGACGGCACTGGTTTGCAACGCGCATTTCTGCGATTTGCTGTCCCAGACCTGACCTTTCGGGCATTCGGGTTTTTGCACCGGCTGGCCTTTTTCTTCGGTAGCCAGCGCCAACGGGCTGGAGATCACCGCGACCAACAGCCACGGGGCGGCGAACATAACGGAACGGATAGTCATGGGCAAGGCTCCACAGAAGGTTGAGTCCGCGCGGGAACAAAACCGGGTGAAATTCTGTTCATACATAGCCAGTGACTGTTCAGGGAGCGGATAAATTCAAGCGCTATGCTCGGGTGGGTCTGCCGTCGATCCGATGTTTTGCTGTAGGGAGCATTGCCATGAACGATCAGGCCCATCATTCAGCGGCGAGCGGGTACAAGAGCGCCGCTGACACCTATGTCAAAGGCGCTGGTTGTAGCAGAGCCGCAATTGCGCAGCAGGGACGTGGTCAGGGTACCCTATGAAACGGCTGCGCTTGTGGCAGTCAAACGGGGCTGAGGCGGGCAGGCACCCTGAAAGCAGAGTCGCGCGTCGGGGTTTGTCAAAGGGGTCAGGCTCTTAAGGTGTCAGGCCTTTCATGACGAACCGGCCATTCTTGATCACGACGGTTTCCACACTTTTTTGGAGTTTAGCGCTGAACTCGACGCTGCCCTCCAGTCGCGGATCTTCCTCTGTCGGTGCAACTTTCAGGATCAAGGTGCCACTCGTTGCCCAATAGATTTTTGGATCGTTCAAAGTGCCAAAAGCATAGCTTGCTCGATATTTACCATTTTCGGTCAGCGTATAGGTGTCTGGAGTTGTTCCTTCAGGAAAGTAAACACTCAAAGCGGCTTGTCGTTGAGGCAGCGGTTCGGGAAAAGTCTGAATGCCTATAGCTTGCCAATAAGGATCAGGCACCGGATTGGAACTGATGGCCAGTTTCACATCCGTCGTATAGAACGTCGGGCTTTCGCCATCGATCGTATCAGCAGAGAACTCTCCAGTAGTTTGGTTCTTGGAAGCTGTCATCGCTAATGCTCCTTATGCACGAACTAAAGTGGGAGCGAACTCCCGGTCAAGGCTCAAGCTACTGCATCAGGATCTGCGGCATAACTGTCAGAGTTGACAGTTGACAGGCGAACTATTCGGGAATTTTTAATCGAAGCTGTGACTCCCTGCTTCGCATCGTTACACAAGAAAACGAACCTGCTCGCAATTGCAATTTGCGCGACAACCGATCAGCCCACGCGAGCCAGATTCGCAGCCTTCCGGTTGCGCTCGCGAACCCCACGTATCACCAGATACAACAACGGCCCAATCGAAACAAAAGCCGCCGTCAGCAAAAGATAAGGG
The DNA here is from genome assembly GCF_055484735.1 of Pseudomonas sp. 15C. Classification (NCBI taxonomy): domain Bacteria; kingdom Pseudomonadati; phylum Pseudomonadota; class Gammaproteobacteria; order Pseudomonadales; family Pseudomonadaceae; genus Pseudomonas; species Pseudomonas sp. 15C. The sequence goes on from NZ_JBUDGD010000037.1 coordinate 46,099, forward strand.
GCCACCGACCAAACCGACTGCCCGCGCGACCTGGCGTCCTTGACCATCCAGACGCCCGCCAGTGTGGCCAGCAAGTACAGATCGATAACAACCTGCGCAGTGTCCGGACGCGACATCAGGCTGATGCCATAATCGATTAACGACTGTTCGGCCTGGAGCATCACTGAAACGGTGTAACTACCAAAAGCGAGCAAAGCCGTGAGGGGCAGGGCGATGGAGATCATGCGTGCCTTCCTTGGTGCGATGAGAGAGTCGCCACACTAACGCTTCCGGCTGAATTTGGCCATTGACTCGCCCGCAGCGCGCAGGCTACTTTCCGTTCCATGACTTCCACCGTATTGCGCTGCCAGCCAAGCATTATTACCGCCATTCCTCATTTGGCGGGCTAGCTCACGACTGCAGCACCCAACCCGCCCTAGAGGCGGGTTTTCACTTTCTGTCTCCGGGGTTTTGAAAAACGTCAGGAGACGACCATGCCGCACAGCCCCGACCAGCAAGCCCTGCTTGAGCAATACGTAAAAAAGATCCTTGCTGCGTCGGTGTATGACATTGCCGTGCGCACGCCATTGCAAGCGGCGCCGGCGCTGTCGGATGCGCTGGGCAATCGGGTTCTGCTCAAGCGTGAGGACTTACAGCCGACGTTCTCCTTCAAGATCCGTGGCGCCTACAACAAACTGGTGCAACTGAGCGAAGAGCAGAAAGCGCGCGGGGTCATCACAGCCTCGGCCGGCAACCATGCCCAGGGGGTGGCGCTGGCGGCACGCGAACTGGGCATCACGGCGACGATCGTCATGCCGTCCACCACGCCGGAACTCAAGGTCCAAGGCGTGCGCAGTCGGGGAGCGGAAGCGCTGCTGCATGGCGAGAGTTTTCCGTTTGCACTGGCCCATGCGCTGCAACTGGCCGAACTCAGCGGACGCACCTTCGTCTCGCCATTCGATGACCCAGAGGTGATTGCCGGGCAGGGCACCGTGGCGATGGAAATTCTTCGGCAGCATCAGGGCGCGCTCGACGCAATCTTTGTTCCTGTGGGCGGTGGCGGGCTGATTGCCGGAATCGCCGCTTACGTCAAATACCTGCGCCCGGAAGTGCGCATCATCGGCGTTGAATCCGAACACTCGGCGTGCCTGAAAGCTGCGCTGGAAGCGGATCAACGTGTGGTTTTGCCCAGTGTTGGCACTTTCGCCGATGGTGTCGCGGTCGCACAAATCGGCGCGTTTGGCTTCGAAGTCTGCCGATTTTGCGTGGACGAAGTCATCACGGTCAGCAACGACGACCTCTGTGCGGCGATCAAGAACATCTACGACGACACGCGCTCGATCACCGAGCCTTCGGGCGCACTGGCAGTGGCGGGCATCAAGCAATACGTGGGCCGAACGGGTGCGCAGGGGCACACTTTCGTGGCGATTGATTCGGGCGCCAATATCAACTTCGACAGTCTGCGTCATGTCGCCGAGCGCGCCGCGGTGTGCGGCGTCCCTGCTTGATGAACGTTACGGCAGCATTGGGCGCAGGAAGCTGCGCTCGTAACTGACGATGAATTTCTTCTCTACAAGATTGGCAACCAGTGCGGTGCTTTCCGCATCGGTCATCGCAACGTGACGATAGCTTTCGTAGTCTGCCAGCGAAGGAAAGCTGAACAGACAATAAGCGATATTGCTCGCCTTCGGACGGAAGAAAGTAACCATGATGGGTGCCGCCCAAACGCTCGACGATACCGAGCCAGGCTTTGGCGTAATCTTCGAACTCGGTCAACTGATAGGGATCGATGACGTATCTGACGTGGCAGGTAATCAAGCCGTACACTCCTTGTTGTGGTTATTCCGGCAGCGCCGTGCCGACTTTTTCAGATGCCGACCAGATCCGATAACGCACTTCTACGTCCGATGGTGCGTAGACCACAACGGGTAATTTGCTGTTGTAGCGCAGTTTGAAACCGTCACCGATAACCGGCACGAACACGCGTTTCTTTTGCGAACCGGGCGGGCAAGCCATCATCGTGCTCACCGGGCCGGTTACCTGTTCCAGGCGGTAGAACGGATAACCCCAGCCTTCGAGGTTCTTTTCGACCAGCGCGCCGCCGAGCCGCTGGCGATTGCAATCGACCTCAAGGGTTTTGCCAGCAAGGATTTCGACCTGAAAGTTCTCTTCCTGCTCTTGCTTGGGCAGATGAATGACCTGGCGGGTGAAGCCAGCCTCAGCCTTTGGATAAGGCGCGACATCTTCGAGCTTGGCCGCGTGGGCGAGGGTGGAAAGGCTGGCAACAAGCAGCCCGGTAATCGCGTATGCGCGTAAAGAACCCATGGAAGCCTCCGTGCGGGTGTCGGGGTAGTGAGGGCATTCTTGCCGCCACGGATGCTTAATGCAAATCAGGGCGTACTTGCAAAATGCAGTGCTTGGGCAGGCCTTTCTTGCATTTTGCAAATAGCACAATGCTGGCCAGTGCGCCAAGTGACTGATTTGTAGGGCGTGACAAGCAGCCGATAAAAGGCACGCTTTATGCGTTCTATTAGTGCGGCGCACCGGATTTGGGCGCCTACACTCCAATGGGCATTTCGCAGTACCGCCGCTTGACGCACCCAGGGAAACAGCGGGGACACACCCGCGCAGGGGCGCAACGGTCAGCGTGAATACTTGATTGGCATCTCACAGTAAGGAGAGGGTTCGCCATGTTTCTGTCTGCCTTGGAACTACGCAACATCATCGAAAGCAGTTTTCTGCCGAAACGCTGCCAATGCACGCTGTCGCCGGATCTGTCGATGACCATCAAGGTCTTCGGCGATCATCGGACCGATCAGGTAGACCTGCAGGTCAACGGCATTGATGCGAGCCGGCTCAACAGCTGTCGCGAAATCAACAATCTGGTCGCGGGGCTTCGCTCCGATCTGGCCCAACAAACTGCGCCGCATCAGAGCACCGTCCGCTCGCGAGCGGTTTAACGCACCGTTTCACCCAGCTCGACCGTCACGCGCCGGGCCTGCACAAAACCAAGGCCCAGCGCGAACTCGACCAGCACCGCGAGCAAAATCCCGGGGCCGGCATGACCGTTGAGCCATTCCGCAAAACCCAGCACCGCTAACCCAAGACAACCGACGATAAAACCGTTGCTCAGCGCATTGCGCCCCAGCGACGGCGGTGCATTGCGCACCAGATAAAACATCACCCCCAATGCCGCAAACAGCACTGCACTGCGCCGCGCGACAAAACCGGCCCCCTCGGAATACTCGATGCTCCAGATCGCCAACAGCCGTTCGGGGAAGATGCCCCAGGCCAGCGCCAACAGAAAACACAACGAACACGTGAGACTGGACAACGTGCGAAACGACAACTGCATGGCGAATCCTTGCGGCAGTGAGGAAGGCTTCGAGCATAACCGCCGAAACCCCTCCCGCCTACCGCAAAGCCGCGAATCAGACGTTTCTGTCAGTTCTGTAGCTGGCACGCGTCGGATAATTTCCGGTAGCTGATTTCTTCAGGTCTGCCGTTGTTGTCGATGTATTTCATGTCAGCGGTGATGACCTTGCATTCCAGAGTAGGTGGCTCGGTCAGTGCAATTACCTTCGCTACTTGCAGCGGCATGCCGTACTTGTAGGGCACGGCGTTTGAGGGGGTTGTGTCATTGGCTTGGGCCAGTCCGGTGAATGCGGCGCAGGCGAGGGCGGCTGCGAGCAGTGAAAGACGAATGTTCATGAGAGGACTCCGGTGCGACGGTTCTGGAGTTCGGCGTGATTCACCCGAATCTGCCGCACTGGACAACAGCCAGAATGGTTGAGGGCGTGCGGTTCAGTGGAGTTTTTGACTACGGCGTTAAGGCAGGGTTAACCGGGCTGAATGGTGGCTGTCGGAGGTGTGGGATGGCTTTCTTCCCAAGATCTCGCGAACTCAGACGCAGGCAGGTGCATTGCGTTCTTTGTGCTTCAAGCAAGCGGGCGTGCAGGACGCGCCCACATCAATTGTGCGCTTAACCCGCTGACGCAGGGCAATGACCATAGCAGGGGCGCAGCAACGAATGTTGAGTTACTGCGCGTCGGTTTAATATTTGAATGAGAGCGGAGCGGGAAGGCCTTGGGACGGGCTCGACGCTAACTATTCCTTCCGCTTGTATTATTCGCGTCATTATTGTTTTTGAATAAAGTAATTTATCGGCTTAGTTTGTCAGGGAAGAAAGACAGGGGCGAGTGCGAAGAAGCCCATTCTTTGGAAAGCTTTTTAGCTGCTTCAATCTGTTTAACAGACATTTTAGCCGCGATTCTAGGTAACGTGTATTCAACGTTTTCCTTCATGCCACCCCCTCCGTCTAGCTCGGACAACCAGGATATAAGCGCATAGCCTTTTATAAGGTCGAGGGGATATCCGAATGTATCGGGCTCATGAGCTAGGTCAGCGCCGTATCCGAAAACAGTAGGTGCATACCCTGCTAACGCCGCCTGTTCATTCCAGTGGCGAAATCCCTCAATATCGCCACGTTTATGCAATATTTCACCATATTCCATCATCGACTTAGGGTAACCGCCTTCAGCCGAAAGCTTAAACCACCTTTCAACTGCTTCGCTTCGTTTCCAAGGCAGGAAAAAACCATCACCTTGCCTGAGGGAGACCGCCATCCAATATTGCGCAAATGCATTTCCCGCAGAGGCGGCCTTTTCCAACCAGGTATCATCTAGCGTTATTTCGTACATTAAGCACATCGCCTCCGCGTCTCCAGCCTCGGCTTTTTCTTGAGCAATTTGTTTTGCCCGATTCAACCATTCTACAGGTGGCTTCTGAGAAGGAGCGCAGTCGTTGGATATTTCACACATATCATGCTCAATGCGGCCCAATTGAATCATGGCATACAGATTGTTCTGACTTGCTGAGGCTTCATACCATTTTCTGGCCTCTTTGTTCATGTAATGATTTTTCTTTCGAATTGCTTCGCCTAAATAATACTGTGCTTCAGGGTCGCCTGCCTCTGCTGCGATGGTCAAAAAGGAAATGGCTGAGGCTGTCTTGTATTGGTTGTAGAGGGTAATGCCGTTATCTCTGGCAGATTTCTGCTCGATATCCAGTTGGGCTTCCACGTATGAGGGAAGCAGAGTCATGAATAACAGGAGAACGGCGAAATACTTCATTGGGTTTATCAGTCTGACTCGTCAAAAAAAGATCATGCTAATTAGTCTTCAGCGGCTTAGTTTGTCCGGGTAAAATGAAAGGGGGGGGTGAGTCGCCTTCCATTCTTCTGCAAATCTTTTACCTTTGGTAATTTGCTCAGTTGTCATCTTCGCTTCAATTTTAGGTAGTTTGCTCTCCACTCTTGCTTGTAAACCTCCACCCCCATCTAGCTCCTTCAAGGTGTAAACCAGGGCATAACCTTTTACGACATCGAGCGGGAATCCATAGGTGTCTGGCTCATGAGCAAGATCAGAGCCGTAACCATAAACCGTGGTGGCATAGCTTGCTAAAGCTGCTTGCTCATTCCAATGACGGAATCCCTCAATATCACCTTTTTCATAAAGAAGTGCTCCGTATTCCATCATTGCAGGCGGGTAGCCGCCCTCAGCAGAGGCTTTGAATAATTGTTCAACAGCTTCAGAGCGTTTCCACGGTAGGAATACGCCATCTCCTTGATGGTAGCTTTTAGCTAACAAGTACTGTGAGAATCGGTGATGTTTTGCAGCCGCTTTTTCTAACCAAGTTGTATCGAGTGTTAGCTCATACATGATGTACATGGCTTCTGGGTTTCCATCCTCAGCCTCAGGCTGAGCGATGCTAGATGCTTGATTCAGCCAGTCTGATGGTTTTTTTTCTGTAGGTGGACAGTCTTCTGATAATTTACATAGATCCTTTTGTACTCGTCCAAGCTGGATCATTGCGTAAAGATCCCCTTGAGCAGCTGCCATTTCATACCACTTTTTAGCTTCAGGATTCATATAGCTATTTTTTTGCCGCAACGACTCAGCTAGATAATACTGCGCTTCATGGTCACCAGCCTCTGCCGCTATTCTTAGTAGAGGGGCCGCTGAGACAGCTTTAAGTTGATTGTAAAGGATTACTCCTTGATGTTTTGCTTGCGACTGGTTGGTGTCCAAGTCGGCATTTGCCTGGTTGGCAATGACAAGTATTGATGCGGCTAAAAGTAGTTCTATAAGGCGCATGTTCTTTTCTCAAATGTTACCGGTTGGGGCTATATATTTGGCTGTGCCAGACGGTATGTAAGTTCGGCCGAAGAACTGGGATCTCTGACATTGTCCATCCTTTTTCGCGCCTAGCACTTTTACGTGGGACAAATAATCGGCGCGCATGTCATCACCGGCACGGTTCGTTAGGCGGAGAACCGGGTCCGCCATGAAATTGTCAAGTAAAAGCCTGTTCTCGCAATAAAACTGTTCTGCGTTTGCTGGCTTTATTCCGAACTTATTCATAGACATGCATATGTCTTCAAACTGAGTTTGCGCTTTGTCAACGGTATTGTCTTTCTGCGCGCGTTTCAGGAGCCAAAACAAAATTTTCTCAATGGCTTGCTGTTGCAGTAAATGTGACTCTTCCTCACTATATTTAATCGTATCGTCTTTTTCTGCTGTTTTCCCTGTGGGGCTGGTAATGGTCACAGAAAAATCACTTGGAGGACTGATCAGGGTCAGAAGTAGAGGACCTAAAGCTCCGGGTATAGCGTTTATGCACCACTCCTCGAGTTCATGTTGGTTCTCGTAAGACATAATGGTTTGCGCTATCGCACTGCCTTTGCCTGTTGCAGTTAAGGTCTCATAAAGCGTCATTACCGCATCAGCGCCCATAAGATAAATCATGCGAATATCAAAACCGCCAATGCCCAACGTATTTAACTTTGAAAGGTACGCATAGGTTTCGTCTTCAATGACAAAGTATGGGTTCTGGTTGTTTTTATAGAGTTCTCTACGAAACATGTTAAGCAACTCTGTGACGGCATCGTAGCCGACTTCGAACTTGAAGGAGCCACCGACGCCTGGGCCGGCAATCAACGCTGCTTTGAGCACCAGAATCAAGCGGCCCTCGTGCAGGGAAATACTTGCTTCGGCCCTCGCTCCGAGACCAGCAGCGGCGTTGAGTTCCACGGTCAAACGCGCAAGGCTGAACCATTCGTTGGCTTTCATTCCGGCGGCTTTTCCAGAAACGGGCGCTTTGGTTAGCAAGGCTACTTCGGAGGGTGGAGCCCAGTTTAGTGCTCCGGTGACCATGATCCCGGTTTGAAGGCCAGCGAACAGATTGAATGCGGCTTTTGCGCCGTCCTGTATCTGTAGCGTTTCAGGAACTTTTTTAATTTGGTCGCTTTTTTCAGTTCTCGCATAGCTGCGCTTGTCGGGGTTGCGCACCACCGGTTCCGGAGGCGCCAAATGGAAGCCAGCGTTACCGACATCCAATGCAATTTCCGAAGAAAGCAGCAACGATGCGCCGGCGTAGCCCCAAGCCTTCGCGCCTAGATAGAGCGAAAACCGTCCGAGGTTCATCTTTTGCTGTATATCTTCGGCATTTCGGTAGGTGATGACGATATCCTTCGCGCTAGCACGGTCTGGCAAGTCGACTTTAAAAAGTTCGACCTCACCTCTGGCAAGATCAACGGCAAAGGTGGCCTTGGCCGAGGCTTGGAACCCTTCTGCCAGAGTCCAGCCCGGCCCTTCTACTTTTGTCGACGAGTGGATGGTCTCCGTGGTGGAGGGCATCAGGCAACGAACCAGTTGGGCTTGCGGTGTGATGTCGAAAATCCGGAAGGTCTTGCGTACGTTGTCCTTGAACAACACTTGCTGCAATCGATCCCCCCATTCTTTACGGGTACCAGCGTTCTCCAGCGCAGTGACCTTGTACTTTTTGTTTTCAAGGTAAGCTTTGAATTTTTCGATTTCGAACCACCCTTCGGCGGAGAACCAATCGCTTTCCTGGTCCTTGATTCTTAGCGCGCCTTCGCCTTTCAGCCACTGTCCGAACAAGCTCAGTTCGCTGTCCGTCGCTGCTTTTCCATCGCTGTTGCCCGGACGCTTCGCCAGATCTTTGACTTTGGCGCCAACTTTCTTCCAGTCATCCTTAACGGTCTGTTTGAGTCGTGGTAGCGAATACATGCTGAGGTAAGTCAGCGGTTTTTTCAGGCTGTCCGCCATGCTCATCTCGGCCAACGGAAAGCCGTTTTTGATCAAGCGCTCTTCAGGTCTTGCCTGAAATTGCTCTGGCTCCCACAACAGATGACGGCGAACAGTCGCCGTTGCCACATTGCTCTCAGCCCGAAGACGTAGTTCTTCTTTCGACGCCTGCAAACTGTCCCAGTCGGCACGTTCATTAGTGACCAGGTTGGTGGGCGCTTTTGCTTGTCGACCACTTGCCTCGATCCAGCCTTTGTACTTGGCACTGAGGCGTTCATTGACGTCCTTTTGCTTTTTCTCGAGCGCCATATACTGCTTGAACAGGTCGACACCACCTTCGACTGCTCCGCCCTCAGGAATCAATGCGAACTCCGGCAGGGCAATTCCGTATTGCGCAACGTCGATGATGGCGTCCAGATAAGCGTTGTAGGTAGCTTTCCTTTCCTTGCGTTTGATTTCCTGGTCGCGCACATAGGTGCAGAGCATCAACTGATTGTTAGTGCCGCACATCGCGATGTCGTCGATTCGCTTTTTGTCTTGAACGAGCATCGGCGCGAGCTCTGCCGAGGTTAACGTGGTGAGATCCTTGTCCTCTAACAGCGCTTCTCGCGCTTTCAGGTACTTTTGAACAGCTTCACGAGCCGCAATGGCTTTGGGCGCATAAAGGTTGCCGCTTTCGTACGCGTAGCCTTTTTCCTTGGCGGCGGCAATGGCCATGCGCTTGAGCTTTTGCCATTCGCTATGCATGCCGCGTACGCGGGTTGCTGCATCCCGGGCGGCCATGAATTGGTTTCTTTTGAGTTGGTCTTGTTCAAGGGCGGTAAGCGGGGCGGTAGATTCTGCTGCTGGCGCTGTGGTTGTTAAGTTCTGCTGAGCCTCCAAGAGCGCTGCATCCAGATTGCTGATGTTCGGATGTTGAGCTTCGATTTCAAGCATCCGTGCCTTCTCTTCACCCTCAAGAAAGTTTGCCAGTTTAGGCTCAAGGAAATACTCAAGGAGCCCCGACTCGTATAGACCTTTTTTCCGTTCTTCGGGAGATTTGCTTGAGCTGACCTTCTGCTCCAAGTCACTGGAAGCTTCTTTCAAGGCGGAGTTTGTCCGCTCTGGCAGTAACCAGAAGGACTCATTTTCCGTATCGTAAATTGCACTGCCATAAATGGTGGAGCAGGGCGTTTTCACTTTGTCGTGATCGCTTGGTGTGTCTTCTGGCGCTTCGGGTTGTTCACCTATATCCCGAGGCGGTTTTGCACAAGTTTCATCGGCCACTACCGGTGTTGCAGGTGCCGACTCGGTGTTAGGTGCTGCGCTGGTATTTTGTTCCATTTCGCTTCCATTCATTCTGTACTGACGGGTCATCAAGCAGCGCTGACAGCGAGTTGCTGCAGCTGCTGGACTTTGATGAACGACTCTTCCCTGGATTGCAGGATGGCCATCACTTCTGGCTGCGTTTCGAGCAGAGGGCCGTTGGTGATTGCGCCCAGCTTAAGCAGATGGCGACCTTCATAAATGTTGTGGTCAACCAGCGTCTGGAGGTTCGCCACGAGGTGGGGTAGTTGTTCATCGGTAGGATCACCGTAAGCAGCGTATTGCTCGTCTGCCCAATAAACCCATCCAAGATGCGCTTGAACGCTCGGTGCTTCAGGCGGCAGATTGAAAGCTGAAACGTCGCCCAGCCATTCAAGTTCCGAAACGGCGCGCCAACTCAGCCATCGACCGCGATTACGCCCGAAGTGGGCCGGCGCCGGGCTGTATATACGCTGCCAGGGCCCGAAGAGTTGGTGCAAACTTTCACCGGTGGTATAGGCCAGCGCAGCCCACAGACTAGGTTTGTGATAGCTCAACAAACTCTGGCCGCCAGAACCATCATTGGCCCGCAGGAGCCAACGTGCGTGCGCCAATGACTTGATCGGATCCGCAGTGGTAAGGGCGATGCCAGAGTAGTTCTCTTCGCACAGTTTTGCCGCCTCGGCGGCCAGACGACTGCCCCAAGGTGCGACCAGCCAGAGAGGCCCGTCGGCGGCGATTTCAGCAAAATCGGTATTGAGAAAAAGAGCTTGTGCCTCCACAGGTTCACCGACGCGGTAAAGACGGCTCATGGCCTCTGGCTGGCGGACGCGGTCAATGATGAAACATAACCTCACATCAGAGCTTTCTCTCGGCAGTTCCTCGAATGAGTAACGTGGAGCTTCGAGGAGGGTGCTCAGCGCTTTTACATGCATGTGCAATCCTTACGGCTGCAAGCGCCGTTACTTTGTTTTCCGCACAACGGCGTGATGCCGGACTCGCTCAGGCGCTTGGGTAGCGGAATAGGGACGGTACCAGCCTTATCTGCGTCAGCCACCTTCATCGGCCCCGGCAACAACGGCACCGCCGGCGTGCCCACCCCAGGCGAGCCGCCGGTATTGACCTTCACCTCAGCGCCGCTGATGGTCACGCCACCGGCGTCGACTTTTACGAAGCTGCCGCCGGCCTTGGCGGTCAGTTCCATCGCGCCTTCGACCACCACTCGCTGGCCTGCGTAGTAATGGATTTCGTTGCCAGCCTCAACAAACTGCCCAGTCCCCACCTTCACGTGCTGCGTCAC
>NZ_JBUDGD010000038.1:0-56069 GCF_055484735.1 Pseudomonas sp. 15C
TGGGGTTTCCCCATGTGAGAGTAGGTCATCGTCAAGATTAAATTCCGAAACCCCAATTGCGAAAGCAGTTGGGGTTTTGTTTTGCCTGCGAAAAAGTTTCGCCGATGCATTGATTCTCTCCAACTACCCTTATTAAAGAAAACGTCCTGAAGTGGCCGGGCAGTTTTTGGTATGGTGCAGCTCGTTTTTTACGGACAGCTGCCATGCCCATGGATCGGCATTCATTCATGTCAAAGAGTTGTTGTAGAAATGCCTGAAGCCATCCCGATCAAGGACCACGAAAAAGAGACGCGTCTGGTCAACAAGCGGTTGATTGCCTGCGCCTTGTTCGTCTTTGCCATCAGCTGCGCCCTTGTCGTGCGCCTGTACATCCTGCAAGTAGTGGAGTTCGACTACCACTCGACCATCTCGGAAAACAATCGCGTTCACGTCTTGCCAATCCCGCCGACGCGCGGTCTGATCTACGACCGCAACGGCGTGGTACTCGCCGATAACCGTCCCAGCTTCAACCTGACAATCACCCGCGAACGCGCCAGCGACGTCAATCAAGAGCTGGACGAGGTCATCAATCTCTTGCATCTGCCCGCGGAGGATCGCGCGGTTTTCGACAAGGCGATGAAGCAATCCCGTCATCCGTTTACCCCGGTGACGCTGTTCTACGAGCTGACCGAAGAGCAAATCGCCGTATTGGCCGTCAACGAGTTTCATTTGCCGGGCATTGATGTCGAGCCGCAATTTGTCCGCGATTATCCGCTCGGGGCGCATTTTGCCCATTCAATCGGCTACGTTGGCCGGATCAACGAAAAAGAAGCCAAAACCCTGGATTCGGTCGAGTACCGCGGCACTCAATCCATTGGTAAAACCGGCATTGAGCGATTCTACGAAGCGCAGTTACATGGCCATGTCGGTTATGAGGAAGTCGAAACCAACGCTCAGGGTCGGGTACTTCGAGTGCTTAAACACACCGATCCGGTGCCGGGTAAAAACATCGTGCTCAGCCTCGACGTCAAACTGCAGGAAGCGGCAGAGGCCGCCCTGGGCGATCGCCGTGGTTCAGTGGTAGCGCTTGATCCATCGACGGGCGAGGTATTGGCGATGGTCAGTAATCCGAGCTTCGACCCGAACCTGTTCGTGACCGGAATCAGCTCCAAGGAATACTCGGCACTGCGGGATTCCATAGATCGGCCGCTGTTCAATCGCGTGTTGCGGGGCTTATACGCCCCCGGCTCGACGATCAAACCGGAGGTGGCCATTGCCGGCCTGGATGCCGGTGTCGTGACCCCGCAGACCCGTGTGTTCGACCCCGGTTACTACCAGCTCCCTGATTTCGATCACAAGTATCGCAACTGGAACCACAGCGGCGATGGGTGGGTGGACATGGATGCAGCAATCATGCGCTCCAACGACACTTACTTCTATGATCTGGCCCACAAGCTCGGTATCGATCGCTTGCACGATTACATGGCGATGTTCGGCCTCGGTGAGAAAGTCTCGCTGGACATGTTTGAAGAGTCACCCGGCCTCATGCCGTCGCAAGCCTGGAAGCGTGCTACACGGCGCCAAGCCTGGTTCCCGGGCGAAACCGTGATCCTCGGCATTGGTCAGGGTTATATGCAGGTCACGCCGCTGCAACTGGCTCAGGCCACGGCGTTGATCGCGAACAAAGGAGTGTGGAACCGTCCGCACCTGGCCAAGACGGTCGATGGCGTCGCGCCGGTCGATGAGCACCCGATGCCGAACATCCTGCTCAAGGATCCGCGCGATTGGGAGCAGGTCAACCATGGCATGCAGATGGTCATGCACGACGCCCGAGGTATCGCCCGCGCGGCCGCGGCGGGTGCGCAATACCGCATCGCTGGCAAGAGCGGTACGGCGCAGGTGGTGGCGATCAAGCAGGGCGAGCGCTACAACCGCGAGAAAACCCTTGAGCGCCACCGCGACAACGCCTTGTTTGTCGGTTTCGCCCCGGCCGAACATCCGAAGATTGCCATTTCGGTAATGATCGAAAACGGCGAGGCCGGCGGTCGTGTCGCCGGGCCAGTGGTGCGGCAGATCATGGATGCCTGGTTGCTTGATCAGGATGGTCATCTCAAGCCGCAGTACGCGGTGCCGAGCAAGGCGCCGGGGAATCCGCACGTTTGATCGTTCAGTGGTCAGTGTCTGGCTGACAGCTTCTCGAGCAGGCTCGCTCGCTCCAGTGGAAGCCTTTCAACTGGGGAGCGGGTCTGTGGTTCAGAGCGGTGTCAGGCGCCCGGCACCGGGCAGCTCATGTCACCTTCTTCGCACTTCAGATACTGTTTCAACGATTCAACACGGGTTTTCGTCATGCTGGTCATGCAATTGCTGTAAATCAGCGGATAGACGCTTCCACCCGCGACGCCCGAGGCGGAGAACTTGCACTCGGTATCGCGAAACCCGATCCACGCGCGCTGCGCGCTGATTAACAGTTTCTTGCCATCCGGGTTGTCCTTCAACCGTGCCGTGATCTGCTGATACGCCGTGTTCAGTTCCTTGTCCGCCGCTTTGAAATCCTGGCCTGCACACTGATTCATTGTCGCCTGATCGCTGGCATTCGCGCAGTCAACGGCGGCATGGAGGAGCGGGGAGAACAGAAACGGCGACAGAGCCAAAAGCAGGCGCGGGGACATGGTCAGATCTCGCTGTATTAAAGGGCTGGTGCCGAGCAGTGTAGCGTTTGCGCTGCGTTTATTCAGTCGGGCGAATTCGGGAAGCTGCGAGCAAACGGTCGGCTATAGCCGCAATCTCTGCACCGTCGTGCAGGGTAGCGAGCCAATGCGCAGGAATGCCCTGTACGCCGTAATAGGCGCCGGCCAACTGACCGGTAATCGCAGCAGTGGTATCGGCGTCATCGCCCAGATTGGCCGCTTGCAATATCGCTGCTGCAAAGCTGTTCGTACGCTGAAAGCACCACAGCGCTGCTTCCAGCGACTGCACGCTGTAGCCGCTGCCTTTGATATCTGCCTCGGACAGGCTGAGGTAATCGCCACGGGCAATGGCCGCGACCTTGGGCTGCGAGAAGCTGGCGGATGACAGCCGGCGCAGCTCTGCTTTGCTTGCGCCTGCAAGGGCTTTGGCGATCAAGCCAGCCAGCAACTGGCAACACTCGATGGCTTCCGGGGCGGCGTGGGTAGTTCGCGAACTGTCGGCGGCAAAGGTGTGGATCTGCTGGAGATCGGGAAAGTAAAACAGCACCACCGGAGCCAGGCGCATCAGCGAACCGTTACCAGCGCTGTATGGGTCGGTCGAGCCGGCAAAAGGGTCAGCGGTTTGCTGATAGTGTGCCAGCGCCTGACTGACGGTCGTGCCGATATCGAAACACTCACCAGTCGAGCTGAGATAACCCCACTGCCACCAATTGAGATAGCGGCCCATCTGATCAACCGCATTGAAGCCATTTTTGGTCAGCAGACTTTCCGCCAGACACAACGCCATCGAAGTGTCATCGGTCCATTGCCCGGGTTCGAGGTGGAAGGGGCCACCACCAACCATGTCGGTCAACGGTTGGAATGATCCGCGTGGTTTGAACTCAACCGTAGTACCTACGGCGTCGCCGCACGCCAGACCGAGAAGGGCACCGCGATAACGATCGGCAAGGGATGGCAGCATGACGCAATCCTTTTCATTCATGTCGCTGGCAAAGGTACCAGCTTCGCTGCGAGAGGGGATCGGCATCCATCGTGGCACCGGCAAAAAATGGCAGCAGGATGTTTCCTTTCGGAAGTGGCTGCACCGCTTTGATACAACTTCACATTGGACATGTGGTCATACAAGCCTAGTGTTCAGAACAGGAGGTGACGTATGAAGCCAGTACCCAATAGTTTCGAACGCAAGATCACGCTCAAGGCGCCGCGTTCGCATGTCTGGCGTGCCTTGGTTGATGCCGAGGCGTTTGGCCAGTGGTTTGGCGTGGCGCTGGAGGGCCGTCGGTTCATCGCCGGTGAATGGACGCAAGGGCAGGTCACTTATCCGGGTTATGAACACGTTTTATGGAATGTGTTGATCGAGCGGGTCGAGCCGCAGCAGTTGTTTTCGTTCCGCTGGCATCCGTATGCAGTCAATCCGAAGATCGATTACTCCCAGGAGCCGACGACGCTGGTCAGATTCGAGCTGGAAGATTTCGAGGATGGCACGCTGTTGAAGGTCTCTGAATCCGGATTTGCCCATATTCCCGATATTCGCCAGAAAGAGGCGTACTACATGGACAGTCGCGGCTGGGAAGAGCAACTGAGCAGACTCGAGCATTTCCTCGCAGAGAGCGCCAAGGCCCGTGAAAGCGGTGGCGCCTGACACGGCTAGGGGTTTTCGGAAGGGCTTGTATGGCGAATGTCTTACACGCCTTGGTAGCTTTTACGACTATTACTGATTGGATCCACTGGGTAATCTACACACATCAACTGAGACACAGGGAGTGTTTCAGGATCAAGGATGATCGACCATTGCAAGGATCGCTGCCGACAGGGAGTCGATAATGGTCTTGGGAAAAACCCGCTTCGGCGGGTTTTTTTTCGCCTGCAAAAAGTGACGCGCTCAAATGGAAACACCGCCAAATGGCGGTGTTTCTGTTTCAGCAGATTACGACGCTATCAACTGGCGCAATACATAATGCAGGATCCCCCCGGCCTTGAAGTACTCCACCTCATTCAAGGTATCGATGCGGCACAGCACCTCGATTTTTTCCTGGCGCCCATCCTCACGGGTGATCACCAGCGGCAGATTCATTCTCGGCGTCAGCTCGACCCCGCTCAGTCCTTGGATTTCAAAGGTTTCCTTGCCGGTCAGGTTGAGGCCCTTGCGATTTTGGTCGAGCTTGAATTGCAGCGGCAGCACGCCCATGCCTACCAGATTCGAGCGGTGGATGCGCTCGAAGCTTTCCGCAATCACCGCTTTGACGCCGAGCAGATTGGTGCCCTTGGCCGCCCAGTCGCGACTGGAGCCTGTGCCGTATTCCTGGCCCGCAATCACCACCAGCGGCGTACCCGACGCCTGGTATTTCATGGCCGCGTCGTAGATCGCCAGTTTCTCACCGGTCGGAATGTAGATCGTGTTGCCGCCTTCCTCGCCGCCAAGCATTTCGTTGCGGATCCGGATGTTGGCAAACGTGCCGCGCATCATCACTTCGTGGTTACCGCGCCGTGAGCCGTAGGAGTTGAAGTCGCGCGGCTCCACGCCTTTCTCGCGCAGGTAACGCCCCGCAGGGCTGTCAGCCTTGATGTTGCCGGCAGGGGAAATGTGGTCGGTGGTCACCGAATCGCCGAGCAGTGCCAGTACGCGCGCACCTTTGACATCCTCGATTTGCGGCAGCGGGCCGGAGATATCGTCGAAGAACGGCGGATGTTGAATGTAGGTCGAATCGTCCTGCCACACGTACGTGGCCGCTTGAGGCACTTCGATCGCCTGCCACTGCTCGTCGCCGGCGAACACCTCCGCGTATTCCTTGTGAAACATGGCGGTGTTGACCTGATTCACCGCGTCAGCGATTTCCCGGCTGCTCGGCCAGATGTCGCGCAGGTACACCGGATTGCCTTGTTGGTCTTGCCCCAGCGGTTCGCTGCTGATGTCGCTGCGCACGCTGCCGGCCAGTGCATAGGCGACGACCAGCGGCGGTGAGGCCAGCCAGTTGGTTTTTACCAGCGGATGCACGCGGCCCTCGAAGTTGCGATTGCCGGACAACACCGAGGCCACGGTGAGGTCGGCTTTCTGGATGGCTTTCTCGATCGGCTCAGGTAGCGGCCCGGAGTTGCCGATGCAGGTGGTGCAGCCGTAGCCGACCAGGGAAAATCCGAGCTGATCGAGATATTGCGTCAGACCGGCGGCCTTGTAGTAGTCGGTAACCACTTTCGAACCCGGCGCCAGCGAACTCTTCACCCACGGTTTACGGGTCAGGCCTTTCTCTACGGCTTTTTTCGCCAGCAACCCGGCAGCCATCATTACGCTCGGGTTGGAGGTGTTGGTGCACGAGGTGATCGCGGCGATGACCACGGCGCCATTTTTCAGCCGATAGGTGTGGCCCTCGTATTCGTAATCCGCTTCACCGACCAGATCGGCATTGCCCACCGCAACACCACCGCCACCCTCGCTTTCCAGACGGCCTTCTTCCTTGCTAGTGGGTTTGAACTGCAGATCGAGAAAATCACTGAACGCCTGCGCAACATTGGGCAGCGAAACGCGGTCCTGCGGCCGTTTCGGCCCGGCGAGGCTGGCTTCGACGCTGCCCATGTCCAGCGCCAGGCTGTCAGTGAACAGCGGCTCCTGACCGGGCAGACGCCACAGCCCCTGCGCCTTGGTGTACGCCTCGACCAGTTTGACCACGGCCGGCGGCCGCCCGGACAGGCGCAGGTAGTCCAGCGTGACCTCATCGACCGGGAAGAACCCGCACGTCGCCCCATATTCCGGGGCCATGTTAGCGATGGTCGCGCGGTCGGCCAGAGGCAAGTCAGCGAGGCCGTCGCCATAGAACTCGACGAATTTGCCCACCACGCCTTTCTTGCGCAGCATCTGCGTGACGGTCAGTACCAGGTCAGTGGCGGTGATGCCTTCCTTGAGCTTGCCGGTGAGTTTGAAACCGATCACTTCCGGAATCAGCATCGACACCGGTTGACCGAGCATTGCTGCTTCCGCTTCGATCCCGCCAACGCCCCAGCCGAGCACGCCGAGGCCGTTGATCATGGTCGTGTGCGAGTCTGTGCCGACCAACGTATCCGGGAACGCATAGGTGCGCCCGTCTTCGTCCTTGGTCCACACCGTGCGCCCGAGGTATTCGAGGTTGACCTGGTGGCAAATACCGGTTCCCGGCGGCACCACGCTGAAATTATCGAAAGCACTCTGGCCCCAGCGCAGAAAGGCATAACGTTCGCCGTTGCGCTGCATTTCGATATCGACGTTCTGTTCGAACGCGCTGGCCGAGGCGAATTTGTCGACCATCACCGAGTGATCGATCACCAGATCCACCGGCGACAACGGATTGATACGCTGCGGATCGCCGCCGGCCTTGGCCATCGCCGCGCGCATGGCTGCGAGGTCGACCACAGCGGGTACTCCAGTAAAATCCTGCATCAGTACGCGGGCCGGGCGGTACTGGATTTCGCGGTCGGAGCGGCGTTCCTTGAGCCATGCGGCGATGGCCTTGAGATCAGCGCCGGTGACAGTTTTTTCGTCCTCCCAGCGCAGCAGGTTTTCCAGCAGCACTTTCAGCGACATTGGCAGTTTGTCGAGGTCGCCCAGGCTCTTGGCGGCGTCTGGCAGGCTGAAGTAGTGGTAGGTCTGGTCGTCGATTTGCAGGGTTTTGAGCGTTTTCAGGCTATCAAGGGACGGCATTACGATCACTCCTTTGAGTCCGCACGGCTACGGACTGAGGAAACGGACAGAGCATTAAACCTAGCCCTGTTTTGAATAGCTGGCTATTAACTGGACTCTGTGGCGAGAACCAAGGTTCCAACATCGGCTATCATGCGCCGGTTTTCGTGACAGGCTTTGCTGTAAAGCAAGGCTTGAGCAGCGCGCAGGGGACCAATCCTCGTCCTTTGCCCAGGAGTAACAATGAACACCCTATTCATGCATTGCCGACCAGGCTTCGAAGGCGAAGTCTGTTCGGAGATTTCCGACCTTGCCACCCAACTGAACGTGGCCGGTTACGCCAAGGCCAAAGCGGCTACAGCGTACGCCGAGTTTGTCTGCACCGAAGCAGGCGGCGCCGAGCGCCTGATGCGCGGTCAGCGTTTCGCCGAGCTGATTTTTCCACGGCAATGGGCGCGAGGCTTCTTCATCGATTTGCCGGAAACCGACCGTATCAGCGTGATCCTCGCGCACATGGCCGAGTTCCCGCTCTGCGGCAGCCTGTGGCTGGAAGTGGTCGACACCAACGACGGCAAGGAGCTGTCGAACTTCTGCAAGAAGTTCGAAGGCCCGCTGCGCAAAGCCCTGACCGCTGCCGGCAAACTGGTGGACGACCCCAGCAAGCCGCGCCTGCTGCTGACGTTTAAAAGTGGCCGCGAAGTGTTTCTCGGCATGGCCGATGCTGGCAACTCGGCGATGTGGCCGATGGGCATTCCCCGGCTGAAATTCCCCCGCGAGGCGCCGAGCCGTTCAACGCTGAAACTGGAAGAAGCTTGGCACCACTTCATTCCGCGTGATCAATGGGAAGACCGTCTGCACAGCGACATGACCGGCGTCGACCTGGGCGCCGCGCCTGGCGGCTGGACCTGGCAACTGGTCAATCGCGGCATGCTGGTAACCGCCATCGACAACGGCCCGATGGCCGAAAGCCTGATGGACACGGGGCTGGTTCAGCACCTGATGGCTGACGGCTTTACCTTCAAGCCCAAGCAACCGGTGGACTGGATGGTCTGTGACATCGTCGAGAAACCGGCGCGTAACGCGGCGATGCTCGAAGAATGGATCGGAGAGGGCCATTGCCGTGAGGCGGTGGTGAACCTGAAGCTGCCGATGAAACAGCGTTATGCCGAAGTAAAGCGTTTGCTCGAACGCATCGCCGACGGCTTCAAGGCGCGCGGGATCAAAGTCGATATTGGCTGCAAGCAGCTGTATCACGACCGCGAAGAAGTGACCTGCCATTTGCGTCGGCATGACACAAAGAAAGCCAGATCCCGCTGACACAATACGAAACCCTGTGGGAGCGAGCCTGCTCGCGAAGGCTATCTGTCAGTCAACACATCATTGGCTGACCCAGCGCTTTCGCGAGCAGGCTCGCTCCCACTGCAGTGTGGCGTAACACCGCAGGTGACCGAACACCCGGCAATGCGCGACAATGCCGGCCAGTTTCAGGAGTAAACCATGAGTGAAATGATCGATACCCCGGTCGACGGTACCCTCGACGCCACCGGCCTCAATTGCCCTGAGCCGGTGATGATGCTGCACCAGCACATCCGTGATCTGGCGCCTGGCGGCCTGCTCAAGGTCATCGCCACCGATCCGTCGACCCAGCGCGATATCCCCAAATTCTGCGTGTTCCTCGACCATGAACTGGTCGGCAAGCACGAAGAGGCCGGTACTTACCTGTACTGGATTCGCAAGAAAGACGCCTGAGCCCGGAGCCAACGCTAAGACAAATGTGGGAGCCAGCCTGCTGACGATGACGGCAAATCAGTCGATATCTCCGTGACTGATTTGCCGCGATCGCCAGCAGGCTGGCTCCCATTTTTTTGTTGCGGTAGAAAGTGCTCAGCCAGCCGAGCGACTGATGCGGATGCGTTTGCGCGCGCTGCGGGTCAGGCGGATCGACAGCATCAGTGCCGCACAGCTCAAGCCGACAATCAGACCCTGCCACAGACCGCTCGGGCCGCGTGGTTCGCCGAGCCAGTCGGTCAGGCCAAGGGCGTAACCCACCGGCAAGCCGATGCCCCAATAGGCGAACAGGGTCAGAATCATCGTCACCCGCGTGTCCTGATAACCACGCAGGGCGCCGGCGGCGGTGACCTGGATCGCGTCGGAGAACTGGAACAACGCCGAATAGACGATCAGCATCGCGGCAATGTGGATCACTGTCGGATCGGCGGTGTAGATCGCCGCAATCGGTTCACGCAGTGCCAGCATCATGCTCGCCGAAAGACAGGCATAGGCCAGTGCCGTGGCCATGCCGACACCCGCAGCAAAACGCGCCTCGCGCGGTTCCTCACGGCCGAGCGCCTGACCGACGCGCACGGTGACGGCCATGCCCAGCGAGTAGGGGATCATGAACACCAGCGAACTGACGTTGAGGGCGATCTGATGCCCGGCGACCACCGTGGCGCCGAGGCTGCCGATCAGCAGGGCGATCACCGCAAAAATGCTCGACTCGGCAAACACCGCGATGCCGATTGGCAGACCAATCGCCAGCAGCCGCTTGATCACCGCCCACTGTGGCCAGTCGAAACGGCTGAACAGTTCGCTCGAACGATACGCCGGTGCCCAACGTTCGTAGCCGGCCATGCCGAGGGCCATCACCCACATGACGATCGCCGTGGCCCAACCGCAGCCGACGCCGCCCATGGCCGGCACGCCGAAATGGCCGTAAATGAAGATGTAGTTCAGTGGAATATTCAGCGCCAGCCCGCACAGGCCCAACACCATCGCCGGCCGCGTGCGGCCCAGTCCATCGCTGAAGCAACGCAGCACATGGTAGATCGCCACCGCCGGCAGACCGCTGGCGATG
The DNA here is from genome assembly GCF_055484735.1 of Pseudomonas sp. 15C. Classification (NCBI taxonomy): domain Bacteria; kingdom Pseudomonadati; phylum Pseudomonadota; class Gammaproteobacteria; order Pseudomonadales; family Pseudomonadaceae; genus Pseudomonas; species Pseudomonas sp. 15C. The sequence continues at coordinate 10,169 of NZ_JBUDGD010000038.1, forward strand.
CCATGCAGATATTGCATGCACGGACCGATCAGTTCCGGATCGACGTTCATCAAGTGCAGAACGGGCTCGGCGGCGATCAGCATCGCCGTCGCGATCAGGCCCACCACCAGCGCCAGCCATAGGGCCTGACGGACAATCGGGCCGATCTCGCTGTGCGTACCGGCGCCAAAGCGCTGTGCGACTTTCGGTGTGGTTGCCAGCAGTGTGCCGGTCATCAGCAGAAACACCGGCACCCAGATCGAGTTGCCCAGCGCCACTGCCGCCAGGTCCTTCGGCCCGACACGCCCGGCCATCACCGCATCGACAAAGCCCATGGCGGTGGTCGCCAGTTGCGCGATGATGATCGGCAAGGCCAGGGCGAGCAGGGTTTTCAGCTCCAGGCGAATCCGCGCGGGGCGAGAAAGGCTAACGGCGACAGGTTGATCAGTAACGGAATTCACAGGCAAAACGTCCACAGGTGTTGATGCGCAAGGCGCCGCATTCTACGCCGCTGACATTGCAGTCAGGAAAAATCCTCGTAGCGGATTTGTAAGCGCAAAGGCTGCTGGCCCGGGAAGCGATCTGCACCTAAACTGCCGATCCGCCCAAGGAGCCCGCCATGCTGATTGTTGCCGACGAAAATATCCCGCTGCTCGATGCCTTTTTTGCCGGGTTCGGCGAGATCCGCCGAGTGCCTGGCCGTGCCATCGACCGTGCGACGGTCGAGCAGGCCGACGTACTGCTCGTACGCTCGGTGACCCAGGTCAACCGAGCGCTGCTGGAGGGCAGCAAGGTGCGCTTTGTCGGCACCTGCACGATTGGCACCGATCATCTGGATCTGGATTATTTCAACCAGGCCGGAATCACTTGGTCGAGCGCGCCGGGCTGTAATGCACGCGGTGTGGTCGATTATGTGCTGGGCAGTCTGATGACCCTCGCTGAAATCGAAGGCGTCGATCTGGCTCGGCGCACCTACGGTGTCGTCGGCGCAGGCGAAGTCGGTGGGCGCTTGATCAGCGTGCTCAGAGGCTTGGGTTGGAATGTGAAAGTCTGCGACCCGCCGCGTCAGGCTGCCGGAGGCGGCGATTACGTTCGCCTGGAGCAGATCATCGAGCAGTGCGATGTGATCAGCCTGCACACACCGCTGACACGTAGCGGTGAAGGCGCAACCTGGCATCTGTTTGATGAGCAACGTTTGCGCCAGCTCAAGCCCGGCGCATGGTTGATCAACGCGGCGCGTGGCCCGGTGGTAGATAACGCCGCGCTGCGTCAGGTGCTGCTGGAGCGGGAAGATCTGCAGGCCGTGCTCGATGTCTGGGAGGCCGAGCCCGAAGTCGACGTCGCCTTGGCTGAGCTCTGCGTGCTGGCGACCCCACACATCGCCGGTTACAGCCTTGATGGCAAGCAGCGCGGCACGGCGCAGATCTATCAGGCGTTTTGCGCCTTTATCGGCCAACCCGCGAGCATTCAGCTCGCTGAGCTGCTGCCGGCGCCGTGGTTGGCGCAAGTGACGCTGCACGCCGACAGTGATCCGGCGTGGGCGCTGGCCATGTTGTGTCGTGGTGTATATGACCCACGCCGTGACGATGCGGATTTTCGCCGCAGCCTTGTAGGCAATGTCGCTGAGCAGCGTGCGGCGTTTGATGTGCTGCGCAAGCAGTATCCAGTGCGGCGCGAGATTGAAGGTCTGCAAGTGCGGGTTGACGGGGAGGCGCCGGCATTGGCGCAGATCGTAGCGGCGCTGGGGGCTGTGGCAGTCTAGAAAACCGAGGCGACGCTTTCGCGAGCAGGCTCGCTCCCACAGGTTCTGCGTACGCCGTAGACCCTCTGTGCGAGCCTGCTCGCGAAGGTTGCAATACAGATCCAGAATTGCACCCATAAAAAACCCGGCAAACAGGGCCGGGTCAGGAAGACGGTGGTTATATCACTCTTGTTCGGCAGGCTTGACCAATCGCTTTTCCAGTTCGCGGCACGCGTCCTGGATCATGTCTTCAGTGATCGGTACTTCACGCCCGTCCTTATCGATAATCGAGCAACCCAGAGACTGATCGGGCTTGGTGCGAATCACTTGAATCTTGTCTTCGCTGGTGTGTTGCAAGGACATGGCCTGTCTCCTCATCAGGTTGTGCGCCTAGATTAAAACCGCCGCGTGACCGGGCTGTGACAACTCCCTGTGGTCGGTCGGCGAACAGCATCCTTACTCAAACAGAATTGGCCGTTCGTCTCAACCGCAACCTTAGACCAATCGTTTCTAGCATCCATTGATCACGGGCATATTTAACCTGACTCATTGTGATTTACAGAGTTCCACCCCATCTGAGTCAACAGGCAGGCCCTATTCACCCAGCGGATGTGAATTCCATGATTTCGTTGCTTTCTTCCCGGCACCGGCGCGCTTTGCGTCTGACCAGTCATTTTCTCCTGCCGTATCGCTGGTATGCCTTTGGCGCGCTGCTCGCACTGATCGTGACCGCCGGCATTACCTTGTCGATGGGGCAGGGCATCAAATTACTGGTGGATCAGGGCTTCATGACCCGATCGCCGCATTTGCTCAACCAGTCCATCGGGCTGTTCATGCTGCTGGTGCTCGGGCTGGCGGTGGGCACCTTCGCGCGTTTTTATCTGGTGTCGTGGATTGGCGAGCGTGTGGTCGCCGACATTCGCCGCCAGGTGTTCAACCATCTGGTGTATCTGCATCCGGGTTTTTACGAGGACAACCGCAGCTCGGAAATCCAGTCGCGCCTCACCGCCGATACCACGCTGCTGCAATCGGTGATCGGCTCTTCGCTGTCGCTGTTTTTGCGCAACTTGCTGATGGTGATCGGCGGCGTTGTACTGCTGTTCATTACCAACCCCAAGCTCACCAGCATCGTGGTGATCGCACTGCCGCTGGTGATCGCGCCGATCCTGCTGTTCGGCCGACGCGTGCGCAATCTGTCGCGCCAGAGTCAGGACCGTATCGCTGACATCGGCAGCTACGTTTCCGAAACTCTCGGTCAGATCAAAACCGTGCAGGCCTATAACCATCAAGTCCAGGACGAGCAGCGCTTTGCCTTGACGGTTGAGCAGGCGTTCGACACCGCGCGCAAACGGATTTTTCAGCGCGCGTGGCTGATCACACTGGTGATCGTGTTGGTGCTTGGCGCGGTGGCGGTGATGTTGTGGGTCGGCGGCATGGACGTCATGGCCGGGCGAATTTCTGCAGGGGAACTGGCGGCATTCGTTTTCTATAGCCTGATCGTCGGCAGCGCCTTCGGCACATTGAGCGAAGTCATCGGTGAACTGCAACGCGCGGCCGGCGCAGCTGAGCGCATCGCCGAACTGCTGCGTTCGGAGAACATCATCCAGCCACCCACGACTGGACTGGTGACCTTGCCGGCCCGTGTCAAAGGTGAACTCGAACTTAAGGATGTGCGGTTTTCCTACCCGTCGCGTCCAGAAAGCTACGCGGTCGACAGCTTGAATCTGACCGTGAAAGCGGGCGAAACCCTTGCCTTGGTCGGGCCGTCCGGTGCAGGCAAGTCCACGGTTTATGACCTGTTGCTGCGTTTCTACGATCCGCTGGCGGGGCAGATCCTGCTCGACGGCGTGCCACTGACACGTCTTGATCCGCTGGATCTGCGCCGTTGCTTTGCCCTTGTCTCTCAAACGCCTGCGTTGTTCTTCGGCACCGTTGAGGAGAACATTCGCTACGGTTGCCCGGGGGCGACGCTGGAGCAGGTCAAGGAAGCCGCCCGCATCGCCCATGCCCACGACTTTATCGAGCAAATGCCTGACGGCTACCAGACGCACCTGGGCGATGGCGGCCTCGGCCTTTCCGGCGGCCAGCGCCAGCGCCTGGCCATCGCTCGGGCGTTGCTGGTCGACGCGCCGATCCTGCTGCTGGACGAAGCCACCAGCGCCCTCGACGCGCAGAGCGAGCACCTGATCCAGCAAGCCCTGCCCAGCCTGATGCACAACCGCACCACGCTGGTGATCGCCCATCGTCTGGCCACGGTCAAGAATGCTGACCGCATTGCCGTGATGGATCAGGGCAGGCTTGTGGCGATCGGTACGCATCAGGAACTGATTGCCAGTAACCCGTTGTATGCGCGGTTGGCGGCGTTGCAGTTCAATGATGGTCGGTCTGTTTCAACGGATGAAGCACCGACCTAGTAACCGACCCAGTAATCGACCCAGTAATCGACCATAAAAAATGCCCGTATCTCACGATACGGGCATTTTTTATGGCTCGGCGTCAGCTCGTTCTCACTGATCGTCGAAATACCGCTCATGCCAATCCACCAGCGGCTGTGGCGAGTTGAGCTTCTGGCCGTAAATCACTGAGTACGACAGCACGTTCTGCACGTACTGGCGGGTTTCGTCGAACGGAATGCTTTCCACCCAGACGTCGAAACTCAGGTGATCGGCGCCGCGCAGCCATTGGCGCACGCGGCCTGGGCCGGCGTTGTAGGCGGCGGAGGCGAGGACGCGGTTGCCGTTGAACTGGCTGTGCACCTGGCTCAGGTAAGCGGCGCCGAGCTGGATGTTCTTGTCCGGGTCGAGCACCTGCTGCGGCGAGGCCAGCGGGATGCTGAACTTGCGCGCGGTTTCCTTGGCGGTGCCGGGCATCAGTTGCATCAGGCCGCTGGCGCCGACGCCGGAGCGGGCGTCGTCCATGAAAGCGCTTTCCTGACGGGTGATGGCAAACACCCAGCTCGAGTGCAGGCCACGCACCTTGGCTTCGCGCACCAGCGTGTCGCGGTGGGCCATCGGGAAGCGAATGTCGAGATCGTCCCAATACTGCGCCTGGCTGATGGTGCGGATGGCCGGGAAATACCATTTCAGGTCGTAGGCGAGTTTGGCCTGGGCGACCATTTCGTCACGGTTGAAATGCCGGCTGACGTGATACCACTCGCGGCGACCGTCGACGATCTGCCCGCGAGCGTGGAATTCCAGCGCGCGACGCACGCCCGGTGTGTTGCGTACCTTGTTGATCAAGGCTTGGCTGAGCACCAGCGGCTTGTTGTTCAGCGAGTACGGCGATTGCGAGCGGTCGGCGGCGAGGAAGCCATAGAAGTCACGCTCCCGCGCAAGGTTCTTGTAAAGCGTCTGGGCGTGTGGATTCTGCGGCTGGGCCAGTTCGAGGCTGCGCGCCTGCCAGTAGCGCCAGCGGTTGGTGGTGGCCAGATCCTGCGGCAGACGTTTGGTCAGTTCATAAGCGTCATCCCAGCGGGCCAGGCGCAGCAGCAGGCGCAAGCGCCATTCGGAAACGGTGTTGTCGCGCAGCTCCGGGTCGTACTTGGTCATCACATCGAGGGCGCGGCTGTCGAAGCGGCGGGCCAGGGTCAGGCCGATTTCGCGGGCGATAGCGACTTTTTCATCACGGGAGAAATGCATGCTGCTGGCGTAACCGTCGAGCAGGGCCATGGCCTTGTCCGGGTCCTGACGGGCGAGGCGGCGCAGGCCAAGGCTGACCACGTCGGACATCGGTTCATCCGCCGGGGTAAAGCGCGACGGCTGATTGAGCAACTCGGGTTTTTGCGCGACATCGACCAGCAAACGACCGCGCGGGGCGAGGGTGGTCAAGCCGTTGATCAGGCTGTTCGCCAGCGGATAATTACGCGCCTGTGCGGCGAGTTTGGTGCGTTCCCAGCGTTTCTGTTCGGTGAGCTGGCCGTCAGCCGCCCAAATGCCGAACAGCGCGTCACACGCCGCCGGTTGCGATTTGCCGGTCAGCCAGAGTTTTTCCGCGTTGGCGTAACCCTCGGCCTTCTTGTCGTGGCTGATCTGGTATTGCGCGTTCAGGCAGTCGAGTTCGGTGAAATTGAGTTTCGGGTCGTAATACTTGACGAAGGTTGCCCAGTCGCCGCGGTCGGCGAGCCAGCGCAACCAGCGCAATTTCATCCAGTTGGCCTGGGGCAGGTCGCCGTGCTCGGCGAGAAACTTCTCGATCTCGGCATTGCTCGCCGATTTCAGGCGCGCGGTCAGCTCGTCGTAGGCCAGATACGGCTCCAGCGGATAATCGGCCAGCGCCTGGCTGTAGCGGAAATACGGGCCGGTATCGCCCTTGGCCAGCGCGCGCTTGGCTTCATCGTAATACTGGCGTTGGGTGGACAGGTCCACCGCCTGGGCGGATTGAGCGGCAGCGGCGGTGAAAAACAAACAGGACAAAACACTGAAAAGGCGACTGCGCATGAGACATCCGGGCAGAGAAATCATGACAAGTGCCGACCTCGGTCGGCACTGAATTGCCTGTAGCTTAGCCTTTTGCCAGCAAGCGGCGAAAGCTTTGCAGGGCTCACAGCACAAGTTCGCAACAAATGTTGTGCAGAGTGCTTCCACAGACAAATTGCCGGCCTGCGCGAGCGCTGATTCAGGTAGAATACGCGCCCGGTTTTTGGAGAAGCTCATGACCCTGCTCAAATTCAGCGATGTGTCCCTTGCGTTCGGCGCTATGCCGTTGTTGGACAAGGTGTCCTGGCAGATCGCCCGTGGTGAGCGGGTGTGCATCATCGGCCGCAACGGCACTGGCAAGTCCAGCATGATGAAACTGGTCAAGGGCGACCAGAAGCCCGATGACGGCTCGGTGTGGCGTGCCCCCGGTCTGAAAATCGGCGAATTGCCGCAAGAATTGCCGGTGGCCGACGAGCGGACCGTTTTCGACGTGGTTGCCGAAGGCCTCGATGGCGTCGGTGCATTGCTCGCCGAATATCATCACCTGAGCCAGAACATCGTCACCGACGCCGATCTGGACAAGCTCATGCATGTCCAGCACGACCTCGAAGCCCGCGATGGCTGGCGCTTGCAGACTTTGGTCGACAGCACCCTCAGCCGCCTGCAGCTGCCGGCCGACAAGACCCTCGCCGAATTGTCCGGCGGCTGGCGTCGTCGCGTGCTGCTGGCACAGGCGCTGGTCTCCGAGCCGGATCTGCTCCTGCTCGACGAACCGACCAACCACCTGGATATCGGGGCGATTGCCTGGCTCGAAGAAGCGCTGAAGGATTTCCAGGGCGCCGTGCTGTTCATCACGCACGACCGTTCCTTCCTGCAGAACCTTGCCACGCGTATTCTCGAACTGGACCGCGGCGGCCTGATCGACTGGAACGGCGACTACGCCAGTTTCCTCGTACACAAAGAAGCTGCACTGGCCGCTGAAGAAACCGCCAACGCGCTGTTCGACAAGCGTCTGGCTCAGGAAGAAGTGTGGATCCGTCAGGGCATCAAGGCTCGTCGCACCCGTAACGAAGGCCGCGTACGTGCGCTGAAAGCCTTGCGTGTGGAGCGCAGCGAACGTCGCGAGCGTACCGGCAAAGCCAACATTCAGCTGGAAACCGCCGACAAGTCCGGCAAGCAGGTGATGGTGCTCGAGAATGTGAGTTTTGCTCACCCGGGCGGCCCGTTCCTGATCAAGGATTTCTCGATGGTGTTGCAGCGTGGCGACCGTATCGGTCTGCTCGGCGCCAACGGTACCGGCAAGACTACCTTGCTGAAATTGATGCTCAGCGGTCTGCAACCGACCAGCGGCAAAGTGGAAGAGGGCACACGCATCGACGTCGCTTATTTCGACCAGTTGCGCCATCAGCTGGATCTGGAAAAGACCGTGATCGACAACGTTGCCGAAGGCCGCGACTTCATCGATATCGATGGCCAGAGCCGGCATGTCCTGAGTTACCTCGGTGACTTCCTGTTCAGCCCGCAGCGTGCGCGCACGCCGGTCAAGGCGCTGTCGGGTGGTGAGCGTGCGCGTCTGTTGCTGGCCAAGCTGTTCAGCAAGCCGGCGAACCTGCTGGTGCTCGACGAACCGACCAACGACCTCGACGTCGAAACCCTCGAACTGCTCGAAGAAGTGCTGTTGACCTTCAACGGCACGGTCCTCATGGTCAGCCACGACCGGGCATTCCTCGACAACGTGGTCACCAGCACCCTGGTCTTCGAAGGTGAAGGCAAGGTGCGTGAATACGTCGGTGGCTATCAGGACTGGATCCGTCAGGGTGGCTCGCCACGTCTGCTGGGCGTGACCGAAAGCAAATCGGGCAAGGCTGACTTGAACTCGGCGGTGGTCACCGCTGAGCCGGCACCGGTGGCGGCGCCTGCCGCTGCGGCTCCGGTGGCGAAGAAGAAGCTCAGCTACAAGCTGCAACGTGAGCTGGAAGCCTTGCCGGGCGACATCGACGCCAAGGAACAGCAGATCGCGGCGGTCGAAGCGGAAATGGCCGAGGCCGGTTTCTATCAGCGTCCGCCGGCGGAGACGGCCAAGGTCATCGCTTCGCTGGAGCAGTTGCAGGCCGAGCTGGATGCGCTGGTGGAGCGTTGGGCCGAGCTGGATGCCTGATTGATCCGGATGTGAAAAAGCCCGGCGCTCAGTGATGAGCGCCGGGCTTTTCTTATGTAAGCGCAGTTCCCTTGTAGGAGTGAGCCTGCATGGGACCGTACTTCAGCGCTTCGTCAGGTGCACCGCCAGCACATCGCACGGCGCGCCGTGCAGTACGTCGTTGGCCGTCGAGCCAAGCAACAGCGCCAGACCGTGGCGGCCATGGCTGCCCACTACGATCAGATCGCAGGTTTGCTCCTTGGCGAAGTGGTGGATTTCCTGGCGCGGCTGGCCGTAGGTCAAATGACAGTTGGCGCCCTCGAGTTCGGTGTATTTGAGCTTCAAACGCTCCAGGCGCTCCTTGGCTTGGTCGAACTGCTGTTGTTGCAGTTGTGACAGATCCATCGGCACGTCGCCGCCGAACGCCATGGCCATCGGTTCGACGATATGCACCAGCGACAGTTTGGCGCCGTTGCTGACCGAAAGCTCACGGGCGCGGTGGATGACAGGGTCGCACTCTTCGGTCAGGTCTACGGCGACCAGGATGTGGTGGTAGGGCATGAGGTGCTCTCCTGAGGTTTCAATAGTGGTAAGTATGGCTGGTTTCGAGCGCAATGGTTCCAAAGTGACACATGGCGCTCACCGAGAATGGGGAATAGAGATATGACGGTCTGGTTGGTGGTGTCAATCCTGCTGGTGGTTTTAAGTCCGCTGGCCTGGCTGCGCCCGTCGCGCGCGCAAAGCGGGCGCATCGCACTGCGCACAGAGGCGCGACGCATCGGTCTGGCCATGCAGCTGGCACCCCAGGAATGGCCGCACTGGCTGACGCAGCAGCCGCCAAACCCGTGTGCGCAATACTACCGGCCGCGCAGAAGCAATCAGTCGGCCTGCTGGACGTACTGGCAGAAATCGCCGGGGGTGTGGGTCAATCAATGGCAGGAAGTCTGCGAGGACCGTGCACTGCTCGATCATTTCGAAAAATTGCCGGGCAATGTTTACAAGGTCGACGCCGACAAGCAGTTGATCGCCCTGTATTGGGGCGAAAAGGGCGACGCTGCGGTTTTGCAGGATATTGACGCAACACTGAAAGCGCTGGCATGACCTGCGGACTTTTCGCACTGCAACGGTGTGAAACGTCCGGCAGACGCGCATTAAAAAGCCCGACATGATTCATCGGGCGGGGTTGGCCAGGCAGGCCGGAAACCTTTTTGCTGCCGGCGCGGTATCAAGCGCGTTGTGCATTTCCCTGTAGTCCCACCAGCGTAGCCCCTTAAACAAAGGCTGTGACGGGTTAGGGCGACTTTTCTAAATATTGATTCTATGAATGTCTGGACATGCAGGCGCTTGTTGCAGGTCTTCGTCCTACGGAAATGACCGCAAAGTCGCATTTCAACCGGTATTTTGGGCGATTGACAATTGTCGGGAATTCCGAGAAGGTGACGTACCCAAATCAAACGGGCGTATGAATTGAGCGTTTGTCTTACAGACTGCTCCTACAGAATCCCGACTATCGCGTTGGCGGGTGTGCCGGGTGGATTGGCGTTAGCATTGACGAAAAAGCGTCCTGCCGAGCCATTCGCCTGCGTCCGACGTGTACTGTTCAGCTTCCATATCGTGGAGATCAGTTGATGATTTACGAAGGTAAAGCCATCACGGTTAAAGCTCTTGAAAGTGGCATCGTCGAATTGAAATTCGACCTCAAGGGTGAGTCCGTCAACAAGTTCAACCGTCTAACCCTGAACGAACTGCGTCAGGCCGTAGACACCATCAAGGCAGATGCTTCGATCAAGGGCGTGATCGTCAGCAGCGGCAAGGACGTATTCATCGTCGGCGCCGACATCACCGAATTTGTCGACAACTTCAAGCTGCCGGATGCCGAGCTGGTTGCTGGCAATCTCGAAGCCAACAAGATCTTCAGCGATTTCGAAGACCTCAACGTGCCGACCGTAGCGGCCATCAACGGCATCGCCCTCGGCGGCGGTCTGGAAATGTGCCTGGCGGCTGACTATCGCGTCATGTCGACCAAAGCCAAGATCGGCCTGCCGGAAGTCAAACTGGGCATCTACCCGGGCTTCGGCGGTACCGTGCGTCTGCCGCGCCTGATCGGTGTCGACAACGCGATCGAGTGGATTGCCGCCGGCAAGGAAAACCGCCCTGAAGACGCTCTGAAAGTCAGCGCCGTCGACGCCGTGGTTGCTCCGGAGAAGTTGCAGGAAGCAGCCCTTGAGCTGATCAAGCGCGCCATCTCCGGCGAGTTCGATTACAAGGCCAAGCGTCAGCCGAAACTTGAAAAACTCAAGTTGAACGCCATTGAGCAAATGATGGCTTTCGAAACGGCCAAAGGTTTCGTGGCCGGTCAGGCTGGCCCGAACTACCCGGCGCCGGTCGAAGCGATCAAGACCATCCAGAAAGCCGCGAACTTCGGTCGTGACAAGGCGCTGGAAGTCGAAGCCGCCGGTTTCGTCAAACTGGCCAAGACCTCGGCTGCACAGAGCTTGATCGGTCTGTTCCTGAACGATCAGGAACTGAAGAAAAAGGCCAAGGCCTACGACGAAATCGCCAAAGACGTGAAGCAGGCTGCCGTACTCGGCGCCGGCATCATGGGTGGCGGTATCGCCTATCAGTCGGCGTCTAAAGGCACGCCGATCCTGATGAAGGACATCAACGAGCACGGTATCGAGCAAGGCCTGGCCGAAGCCGCCAAGCTGCTGGTTGGCCGCGTCGACAAGGGCCGCATGACCGCCGCGAAAATGGCTGAAGTGCTCAACGGCATTCGTCCGACCCTGTCCTACGGTGATTTCGGTCATGTGGATCTGGTTGTCGAAGCGGTCGTCGAGAACCCGAAGGTCAAGCAAGCCGTACTGGCTGAAGTTGAAGGTCAGGTCAAAGAGGACACTATCCTCGCGTCCAACACCTCGACCATTTCCATCAGCCTGCTGGCAAAAGCCCTCAAGCGTCCGGAAAACTTCGTCGGCATGCACTTCTTCAATCCGGTGCACATGATGCCGCTGGTGGAAGTGATCCGTGGCGAGAAGTCGAGTGAGCTGGCCGTTGCCACCACCGTTGCCTACGCCAAGAAAATGGGCAAGAACCCGATCGTCGTCAACGACTGCCCGGGTTTCCTGGTCAACCGCGTGCTGTTCCCGTATTTCGGCGGGTTCGCCAAGCTGGTCAGCGCCGGTGTCGACTTCGTCCGCATCGACAAGGTCATGGAAAAATTCGGCTGGCCGATGGGCCCGGCGTACCTGATGGACGTCGTCGGCATCGACACCGGCCACCATGGTCGTGACGTGATGGCAGAAGGTTTCCCGGACCGCATGAAGGATGACCGTCGCTCGGCCATCGACGTGCTGTACGAAGCCAAGCGCCTGGGTCAGAAGAACGGCAAGGGTTTCTACGCCTACGAGGCCGACAAGAAAGGCAAGCAGAAGAAAGTCGCCGATCCGTCGGTGCTCGAAGTGCTCAAGCCGATCGTTTACGAGCAGCGCGAAGTCACCGACGAAGACATCATCAACTGGATGATGATCCCGCTGTGCCTGGAAACCGTGCGTTGCCTGGAAGACGGCATCGTCGAAACCGCCGCCGAAGCCGACATGGGTCTGGTCTACGGTATCGGTTTCCCTCCATTCCGTGGCGGTGCGCTGCGCTACATCGATTCGATCGGTGTCGCCGAGTTCGTTGCCCTGGCTGACCAGTACGCTGATTTGGGCGCGCTGTACCACCCGACCGCGAAGCTGCGCGAAATGGCCAAGAACGGCCAGAGCTTCTTCGGTTAAGCGCCCCCAACTAGAGTGAGAGTGAACTTATGAGCTTGAATCCTAGAGACGTCGTGATTGTCGACTTCGGTCGTACTCCGATGGGCCGCTCCAAGGGCGGCATGCACCGCAACACCCGCGCCGAAGACATGTCGGCGCACCTGATCAGCAAATTGCTGGAACGCAACGCCAAGGTCGATCCGGCGGAAGTCGAGGACGTGATCTGGGGCTGCGTCAACCAGACTCTGGAGCAGGGCTGGAACATTGCGCGCATGGCGTCGCTGATGACCCAGATTCCGCACACCTCGGCCGGCCAGACCGTCAGCCGTCTGTGTGGCTCGTCGATGAGTGCGTTGCACACCGCCGCACAAGCGATCATGACCGGTAACGGTGACGTGTTCGTGGTCGGTGGCGTCGAGCACATGGGCCACGTAAGCATGATGCACGGTGTCGATCCGAACCCGCACATGTCGCTGTACGCGGCGAAAGCCTCGGGCATGATGGGTCTGACCGCTGAAATGCTCGGCAAAATGCACGGCATCACTCGCGAACAGCAGGACGCCTTCGGCGTGCGTTCCCACCAGTTGGCCCACAAGGCCACTGTGGAAGGCAAGTTCAAAGACGAAATCATCCCGATGCAGGGCTACGACGAGAACGGTTTCCTGAAACTGTTCGACTACGACGAAACCATTCGTCCGGAAACCACCCTGGAAAGTCTGGCGGCGCTCAAGCCGGCATTCAATCCGAAGGGCGGCACCGTGACTGCCGGTACTTCGTCGCAGATCACTGATGGTGCTTCGTGCATGATCGTGATGTCGGCGCAGCGTGCCCAGGACCTGGGGATCCAGCCAATGGCGGTGATCCGTTCGATGGCAGTGGCGGGTGTGGACCCGGCAATCATGGGCTATGGTCCTGTGCCGGCGACACAAAAAGCCCTGAAGCGTGCGGGCCTTGGCATCAACGATATCGACTTCTTCGAGCTCAACGAAGCTTTCGCTGCACAGGCTCTGCCAGTGCTGAAAGATCTGAAAGTACTCGACAAGATGAACGAGAAGGTTAACCTGCACGGCGGCGCGATCGCCCTGGGTCACCCGTTCGGTTGCTCCGGTGCACGTATTTCCGGCACCTTGCTGAACGTGATGAAGCAGAATAGCGGCACCTTCGGGGTGGCCACTATGTGCATTGGTCTCGGCCAAGGCATCTCCACCGTCTTCGAACGCGTTTAAGCGTCTCGTCGATGGAAGCCGGGGCCCAGTGCCCCGGTTTTTGTTTTTGGGTTTTTTATTTTATTTTGAAAAAATTTCAGTGAGGGCCGAAGCATGCCGATACAACCTGGGCTCTACCAACATTACAAAGGTCCGCAGTACCGTGTGTTCAGTGTTGCGCGGCACTCCGAGACCGAAGAAGAAGTGGTCTTCTACCAAGCCCTGTATGGCGATTACGGCTTTTGGGTACGTCCGCTGAGCATGTTTCTCGAGTCAGTCGAGGTTGACGGCGAGCAGGTGCCACGCTTTGCTTTGGTGCAGGTCGAACCGAGCGTTTTTGACAAGGCATGAGGCGAGGGCGCAGACAACCCTGTGCTTGACCTCACCTTGTATCAACTATATATAGCGGTGCCGCGTCAGGCGCCAACCGCCTTTCACTTCTAGAATTCAGGAATTTTCTGATCCATGGGCAAATCGCTGGTCATTGTGGAATCCCCGGCTAAGGCCAAGACCATCAACAAGTATCTGGGTAACCAATACGTGGTGAAGTCGAGTATCGGCCATATCCGAGACCTGCCCACCAGCGGTTCGGCTAGCGCCAGCAAAGAGCCAGCCGCCAAGCGTGGCAAGGCTGCCGCGGGTGAAGCTCCGGTACTCACGCCGAAAGAGAAAGCGCGCAAGCAGCTGGTCTCGCGTATGGGTGTCGATCCCGAGCATGGCTGGAAGGCCCAGTACGAGATCCTTCCGGGTAAAGAGAAGGTCATCGAAGAGCTGCGCCGGCTCGCCAAGGATGCTGACACCATCTATCTCGCAACCGACTTGGATCGCGAGGGGGAAGCCATTGCCTGGCACCTGCGCGAAGCCATCGGCGGTGATGACAGCCGCTACAAGCGCGTGGTGTTCAACGAAATTACCAAGAAGGCCATTCAGGAGGCCTTCTCCGAACCAGGCGAGCTGGACATCGATCGGGTCAACGCGCAGCAGGCGCGCCGCTTCCTTGATCGCGTCGTCGGCTACATGGTCTCGCCATTGCTCTGGGCGAAAATCGCCCGTGGCCTGTCCGCCGGCCGTGTGCAATCGGTTGCGGTGAAACTGGTCGTTGAGCGCGAACGAGAAATCCGTGCGTTCAACCCGGAAGAGTACTGGGAAGTGCATGCCGATCTCGGCACCACCAAGGGCTCGACCGTGCGTTTCGAAGTGGCACGCGAGAAGGGTGAAGCCTTCAAGCCGCTGAACGAAGCCCAGGCCATGGCTGCGCTGGAAAAGCTCAAGGCGTCCAGCTACAGCATCGTCAAGCGTGAAGACAAACCGACCAGCAGCAAGCCGTCGGCTCCCTTCATCACGTCCACGTTGCAACAGGCTGCGAGCAACCGCCTGGGCTTTGGCGTGAAGAAAACCATGATGATGGCCCAGCGTCTGTACGAAGCCGGCTACATCACTTACATGCGTACCGACTCGACCAACCTCTCGGCTGATGCCGTGGCGATGGCGCGTACTTATATCGAAGAAGAGTTCGGCAAGAAGTACCTGCCGGAAACGCCGAATGTCTACAGCAGCAAGGAAGGCGCGCAAGAGGCTCACGAAGCGATTCGTCCGTCTGACGCCAACACCATTCCGAGCAAGCTGGCGGGCATGGAGCGTGACGCAGAACGTCTCTACGAGCTGATCTGGCGCCAGTTCCTCGCTTGCCAGATGCTGCCGGCGCAATACCTGTCGACCACCGTCAGCGTTGGTGCTGGCGACTTCGAGCTGCGCGCCAAGGGCCGGATCCTCAAGTTCGATGGCTACACCCGCGTCATGCCGCAAATCGCCAAGCCTGGCGATGACGACGTTCTGCCCGACATGGCGCAGGGCGACGTGATGAAGCTGATCAAGCTCGATCCGTCGCAACATTTCACCAAGCCGCCGGCGCGTTACTCGGAAGCCAGTCTGGTCAAGGAAATGGAAAAACGTGGCATCGGTCGTCCTTCGACTTACGCTGCGATCATCTCGACCATTCAGGATCGTGGTTATGTGACTCTGCACAACCGCCGTTTCTATTCGGAAAAGATGGGCGACATCGTTACCGAGCGTCTGTCCGAAAGCTTCTCGAACCTGATGGACTACGGCTTCACCGCCGGCATGGAAGAGAACCTCGATGACGTGGCCCAGGGCGAGCGCGACTGGAAAAGCGTGCTGGACGAGTTCTATGGCGACTTTAAAAAGAAACTCGAAGTAGCCGAAAACCCGGACAACGGCATGCGTGCCAACCAGCCGGTCATGACCGACATTCCGTGCACCACCTGCGGCCGTCCGATGCAGATCCGTACCGCATCGACCGGTGTGTTCCTCGGTTGTTCGGGTTACAGCCTGCCGCCGAAAGAGCGTTGCAAGGCCACCGTCAATCTGGTGCCGGGCGACGAGATCGCTGCGGACGACGAAGGTGAGTCCGAGTCGCTGGTCCTGCGCGGCAAGCATCGCTGCCCGATCTGCAGCACGGCGATGGATGCCTACCTGCTCGACGAGAAGCGCAAGCTGCACATCTGCGGTAACAACCCGGATTGTGCCGGCTACGAAATCGAAGAAGGCAGCTACCGGATCAAGGGCTACGAAGGTCCGAGCCTGGAATGCGACAAGTGCGGCAGCGAGATGCAGCTCAAGACCGGCCGTTTCGGCAAGTTCTTCGGTTGCACCAACCCGACTTGCAAGAACACCCGCAAATTGCTGAAAAGCGGTGATGCGGCGCCGCCGAAGATGGACCCGGTGAAGATGCCTGAGCTGAAATGCGAAAAGGTCAACGACACCTACATCCTGCGTGACGGCGCATCCGGTCTGTTCCTGGCGGCCAGTCAGTTCCCGAAAAACCGCGAGACCCGTGCTCCGTTGGTGATCGAGATTCTGCCGCACAAGGACGAGATCGATCCGAAGTATCACTTTCTCTGCGAAGCACCTCAGAAGGATCCTGATGGCCTGCCAGCGGTGATCCGCTACAGCCGCAAGACCAAGGAGCAGTACGTGCAGACCGAAGTCGACGGCAAGCCGACCGGTTGGAAGGCGTATTACGACGGTGGCAAATGGACGGTGGAAGACAAGCGCAGCGCGAAGGCCAAGGCTGAGTAAGCGTTAGTCCGGCACTGAAAAGGCCGCATGCGAACCCTCGGGTTTTCATGCGGCCTTTTTGTTTTGTGCTTGCGGTTGGATCGGCTGATCCATGACACTGTCCGGCCTGTGTGAAGCAATTATTTCGTCGTGGAGGCTGCCGTCATGGCTCACGAACTCTATACCCGCACCAACCAGAAGATCTATTTCGCCGGCCTGTCGCTGGAAGCTCTGGCTCGCGCCGAGGAAGGGCGGGCAATGAATTCGCTGGCGCTGATTCAGGCCGGGCGTGAATCAACGCTCTTTCACCTCTACGGTGCCTTGCTGGGGCTTTGCCATGAGATCGCGGGTTTCTATCGCCTGCCGCAGGCCAGTGCGCCGCGCGCAGAAATGTTGCTGACCCCTGAAGTGCTGGAGTCGATTGCGATTCCGGAGCTGGCGGAAATGGTCGAGCTGGCGGGTAATCCGGAAACCTGGCTGGCAAAATTGCTGGCAGCGCATTCGGCGTTGTTTCAGCCACCGCGAGTGCCGCACAAACCCAAGGGCGACGTCACGCAGCCATTGATTCAGATGATCAATCTGGATGAAGAGCAGGCGCCGGAGGAATTGAATCGTGAGGAGCTGGAGAGCTGGCGGCAGAATCTGAAGGGCTTGGCCATTCGTTTTCGCGAAGGCCTGAATGAATGCTGAGGGCGATTGACGCGGTGGCAATCTGAAACATGCTACTGGTCAAGATCCTGAGCGAAGCCCGAATGATGTCTATATAATGCCTGCCTTTCGTGGAGAACAGACTTTTATGCCAACGTCCTTTCTAGAAATTGTCGAGTTACCAGATGGCCGAATCGAACTGCGCAGAGCTGAGGACGAAGGTTCTTTGGTGACACTGGATTTCTCCGAGGATGCCAAAGCGTTCCTGCAGGGTCAGCATGTCGAAATCGCCAAGGCGATGTTGAGCGTCGGCGTGCAAATGGCCGGCCGCATGGTCGAAGGCGAGTTTGATAAGGAAGAAGGGCCGCGGGTTCTTCATTGATCCTGGCCTGTTTTCATCATCAGGCATTACCGCTTCAGATCGGCTTCTCTGTCCATGGAGAAGCCCTGCGCTTCACACAGCGCGTGTTACAGCCGTCAACCCAATCGAATATTCAAGCTCTGAGCATCGCCTGTACGGGCGGCGCTGATCAATTGTTGGCGCAAACTGGCGTTCAGCGGATTGAGCCAGGTCACGACAGTGTGGCTGCGACCCAGCCGCAACGCTTCGCACGCCAGTTGCTGAGCGCTTTGCGCACCCCGCGGTTGCAATAGCAGAATGCGTTCGCGGTTCAGGCCGGCGTCCCGCAGCCAGGTTTGGGTCAGGCTGGCGGGTGGCGCGATCAGCGTCAACCAGCGCGCATCCTGATCTTCGCTGAGTTCGCGAAGGATCGGGGCAAGAAGATTCAGACAGTTCCCGGCAGCACCACGCAGTGACAGCTCACTGAATACTTCCGGTTCGGCAGTCCATGGGCGCTCGACCACGTCTTTCAGGATCGGCGCCAACGGTTGCGCAAGAAACGCTTCGAACAAAGGCAGTTGGGTTTGCTGAGGGGTATGTGGGAACTGCATAAAGCCTCCTATTAGCGGCGGATGACGCCGACACTCAAGCCTTCGATCACCAGTTCCTGATCCTTCAGGTCGACTTCGATGGGGGCGAACTCAGGGTTCTCGGCAATCAGCCAGACCTTGCTGCCTTCACGCTTGAAGCGTTTGACCGTCACTTCATCGCCGATACGGGCCACGACGACCTGACCGTTGCGTGCTTCGCGCGTGGTGTGGACTGCCAGCAGGTCGCCGTCGAAAATGCCGATGTCCTTCATGCTCATGCCATGGACGCGTAAAAGGTAGTCGGCACGGGGATGGAAGAAGGCCGGATTGATATGGCAGGATTCTTCGATGTGCTGCTGGGCCAGAATCGGCGCACCGGCGGCGACCCGGCCAATGATCGGCAGGGTGGAGTCGTCGGGTTTGGCTTCGAAGCCGGGAATGCGGATCCCGCGAGAAGCGCCTGGCGTCATCTCGATGGCGCCTTTGCGGGCCAGCGCCTTGAGGTGTTCTTCAGCGGCATTGGGCGATTTGAAGCCCAGCTCCTGAGCGATTTCCGCGCGGGTTGGCGGAT
The DNA here is from genome assembly GCF_055484735.1 of Pseudomonas sp. 15C. Taxonomy (NCBI): domain Bacteria; kingdom Pseudomonadati; phylum Pseudomonadota; class Gammaproteobacteria; order Pseudomonadales; family Pseudomonadaceae; genus Pseudomonas; species Pseudomonas sp. 15C. The sequence goes on from NZ_JBUDGD010000038.1 coordinate 28,628, forward strand.
AGCCGTTGTCTTCGAGGCAGCGTTTGATAAAGGCCAGAATCTCGGCTTGGCGTGGCGTCAGCTTTAGCATAATGATCGCTCTGTCTTTTTATACAGTGACTGGGATTATATACAGTGAAGCGATCTTGGCAATCGCCGTTTTTCGGCACGCCGCCAGACGGTCGACAGGCACGCTTTTTAAAGCGCCGGGCTTGTGTGGTTAAATAGCTGACCGACCATTCCCAAAACGAACCGGCAGGCTTGACATTGCATAGGCTGAAACGTATGTTTCAAACAAGTGTTTGTCAGGCGGAGTAGCCATGGCCCAGTCGGAAACCGTTGAACGCATTCTTGATGCTGCCGAGCAATTGTTCGCGGAGAAAGGTTTCGCAGAAACCTCATTGCGTTTGATTACCAGCAAGGCCGGCGTCAACCTGGCAGCGGTTAACTATCACTTCGGCTCGAAGAAAGCGCTGATCCAGGCCGTGTTCTCGCGATTCCTCGGGCCGTTCTGCATCAGCCTCGACAAAGAGCTGGAGCGGCGTCAGGCCAAGCCTGACAACAAGCCGACCCTCGAAGAATTGCTGGAAATTCTCGTCGAACAAGCGCTGGTGGTTCAACCGCGCAGCGGCAACGACCTGTCGATCTTCATGCGTTTGCTCGGCCTTGCCTTCAGTCAGAGCCAGGGCCACTTGCGGCGTTATCTCGAAGACATGTACGGCAAGGTATTTCGTCGCTACATGTTGCTGGTTAATGAAGCGGCACCGCGCATTCCACCGATCGAGTTGTTCTGGCGCGTGCACTTCATGCTCGGCGCGGCCGCGTTCAGCATGTCCGGTATCAAAGCCTTGCGGGCGATTGCCGAGACCGATTTCGGCGTCAATACCTCGATCGAGCAAGTGATGCGCCTGATGGTGCCATTCCTCGCCGCCGGCATGCGCGCTGAAACCGGCGTCACTGATGCAGCCATGGCCACTGCGCAGTTGCGTCCGCGCAGCAAATCGACCCCGGTCGCCGCCAAGGTTTGACCGTACACGGGTGGGCGCGGCAGCGGGGATCCGCTAAGCTAGCCGCCCATGCCGATTCTCGTTCTAAACCCGATCAACAGAAAAGTCACTGACCTGCCGAGCGCTGCTCACGGCAGCGACTGGCTGTCGATCGGGTTTTCTGTTTCCAAGGAATTTTTATGACTGCTGGCCTGCAAGGCTCGTTGATGGTGGACGTCGCCGGTACCTGGCTGACGGCCGAAGATCGCCAATTGTTACGCCAGCCCGAAGTGGGCGGCCTGATCATTTTTGCCCGCAACATTGAGCATCCACGTCAGGTGCGTGAGCTCAGTGCGGCGATTCGCGCGGTTCGCCCGGATCTGTTGCTGGCAGTGGATCAGGAAGGCGGTCGGGTGCAGCGTTTGCGTCAGGGCTTCGTGCGTTTGCCGGCGATGCGCGCCATTGCCGATAACCCGAACGCCGAATACCTGGCCGAGCAGTGCGGCTGGATCATGGCGACCGAAGTGCTGGCGGTCGGTCTCGACCTGAGTTTTGCTCCGGTGCTCGATCTGGACTATCAGCGCAGCGCCGTGGTCGGCACCCGTTCGTTCGAAGGCGACCCGGCCCGCGCCGCGGTGCTCGCCGGAGCCTTCATTCGCGGCATGAACAGCGCTGGCATGGCCGCCACCGGCAAGCATTTCCCAGGCCACGGTTGGGCCGAGGCGGATTCGCATGTGGCGATCCCGAACGACGAGCGCAGCCTGGAAGAGATCCGCGCCAACGACCTTGTGCCCTTCGCCAGGCTCAGCAAACAGCTGGCTGCGGTAATGCCGGCTCACGTCATTTACCCGCAAGTCGATGCGCAACCGGCCGGTTTCTCTCGCCGCTGGTTGCAGGACATCCTGCGCGGCGAATTGCAGTTTGACGGGGTGATCTTCAGCGATGACCTGTCGATGGCCGGCGCTCACGTGGTCGGCGATGCCGCCAGCCGTATCGAAGCCGCGCTTACCGCCGGTTGCGACATGGGTCTGGTGTGCAACGACCGCGCCGCCGCCGAACTCGCGCTCAGCGCCGCGCAGCGCATGAAGGTCAAGCCGTCCGCGCGTATTGCACGCATGCGTGGTCAGGCCTTTGCCAGCACCGATTATCGTCAGGATCCGCGTTGGCTGACCGCCATCGGCGCGCTCAAAGACGCTCAACTGATCGATTAAGGATTTTCGCTATGACCGTTTACGCAATCATCGGTGGCACCGGGCTGACCCAGCTCGAAGGCTTGAGCATTCGCCAGTCGCTGGCGGTGGACACCCCGTATGGCGCGCCGTCGGCCGAGGTGCAGATTGGCGAGTACGCCGGCAAGGAAGTGCTGTTCCTCGCCCGTCACGGCCATCCGCATCGCTTTCCGCCGCACAAGGTCAACTACCGCGCCAACCTCTGGGCGTTGAAGCAGGCCGGTGCTGAAGCGATCATCGCGGTCAATGCGGTGGGCGGGATTCATTCGGCCATGGGCACCGGGCATTTCTGCGTGCCGCACCAGATCGTCGACTACACCAGCGGCCGCGAGCACACCTTTTTCGCCGATGACCTGGAACACGTCACCCACGTCGATTTCAGCTTTCCCTACAGCGAAGCGCTGCGCCAGAGCTTGATCGCCGCCGTCGCCGCCGAAGGCTGTGAGTACAGCGACCAGGGCGTTTATGCCTGCACCCAGGGCCCGCGTCTGGAAACGGTCGCCGAGATCGTGCGCCTGGAACGTGACGGCTGCGACATCGTCGGTATGACCGGCATGCCGGAAGCCGCGCTGGCGCGAGAGCTGGACCTGGATTACGCCTGTCTGGCATTGGTGGTGAACCCGGCGGCGGGCAAGACGACCGAAGTGATCACCATGGCCGAGATCGAGCAGGCGCTGCACGCTGGCATGGGTAAGGTCAAATCGACGTTGGCGCGGGTATTGGCCGGGTAAGGACTGTTCATGAGCGCGCTTATCGAGGAAATCCTTTCGCTGCCGTGGACCGACACGTTCACCAGCAACGCGCTGGCCAAGGCTCGCGCTTATGCGCTAGAGGATCGCGTCGAGATCATCGAAGTCAATGACAGGCAAATCACCGCATTCTGCGTCGGGTCCAATCAGACAGCCTATGAGCAGACCCTTTCCATAGCCAGGCACCGAGGCGCGGGCGGGCTGCTTTGCTATTGCTCGTGTCCGGTGGGCTTCGACTGCAAGCATTGTGCGGCGGTGCTTTATTGTCTGGATATGAATGTCAGCGAAGCCTCCGGGCAGGAGGCTACGGTTGAGCTCGGTCGCTCACTCGAGCATTGGCTTTCGACGATCCCGGTGTCCGTCCAGCCTGCAGAGGAAAAAACTTCGCAAGCGGCGAGCACGCGGCTGTTTTATCAACTGAAGGCTTCACCGGTTGCCGGCAAATGGCAGTTGGATATTTTCAAGGTTTACCAGCTCAAGAGCGGTGAGCTGCGCGACGTCAAACCGTTGTACTCGCTGTCGGACCTGTTGATGCGCCAGCCTGGTTATCTGACCGAGCAGGATCTGCGCATTGCCCGGCTGCTGGTGGCGATGCACTCCCATCACGCCTATTACAGCGGTTATCCGCTGGAGGGCAGCAGCGGTGCCGAACTGCTGGAAATGCTCCTGCGCACGTCGCGCCTGTTTCTCGATTTTCAAACCTTGCAGCCGCTGACGGCAGGCGCCAACCGCAGTGCGCAGTTTGCCTGGGCCGTACAGGCTGACGGCAGTTATCGCCCGCAATGGACAAGTGCCGAGGCGCCGGTGGAAAACGTGCTGGCGCTGGAGCCGCTTTATTACCTGGATCGCGAGCACCGCCAGATCGGCCTGTTACTCAATGATCTCGATGAGAAGCTGGCCTGCCACCTGGCCCTGGCACCGGAGATTCCGGCTCAACAGGCGTTGCAATTCAGTCATCGCATGAGCGCAGCGACCAAAGTGGCGCCACCGCACAAACTGACGGAACGGATCGTCGAGGATGTGGCTCCCCAGGGTTATCTGATCCTGGCGAGCGGCAAACGCTACACGCGCTGGGAATACGAGCCAGAGCACCGTGCCGCTTTGCTGTTCACCTACGACGGCCATCCGGGGCAGGATCGCAACCCGGAAGTGATGATTCTGTCGGGCGCCGAGACCCAGCGGATTCAGCGCCAACCGGCCGCCGAAAAAGCCTTGCGTCAACAACTGCAAAAACACGGTTTCAAAAAAGCCTCGCGCAAAAGCAGCATCGATCTTCCGGGTGAGATGTTCACGCTGCCCGATGATTCTGCGTGGCTGACCTTTACCCAGCAGGGTATCCCGGTCTTGCGCGATGCTGGCTGGGAGGTCGATGTCGGCAGCAATTTCCATTTCAACGTGGAGCCGGTCGAAGACTGGTACGCCGAGATCGAAGAGGATACCGGTCGGCAGTGGTTCGATCTGCAATTGGGCATTGTCGTCAATGGCAAGCGCCACAGCCTGTTGCCGATTCTTCTGCATCTGCTGCGTAGCCAGCCGCAATTGCTCGATCCTGTTTCCTTGGCAGAGCGCGGTGACGATGAGCTGCTGTTGGTTGAGTTGAGGGGCGGGCGCATTGATGCTGCCGACGGTGGCAAAGTCGCACTGCCTTACGGCCGGGTCAAACCGCTGATGGCCACGCTCAGTGAGTTGTATCTGGGCGGCCATCGCGTTGAAAGCTTGCGCTTGAGCGCTCCGGATGCGGCGCGTCTGACACTGCTCGACGGCGTGCCGCTGACCTGGCAGGGCGGCGAACGCCTGCGCAGTTTCGCCCAACGCCTGCGCGAATCGACTTACACACCGGTCGCTGCACCTGCCGGCCTCAACGCGCAGTTGCGTCCGTATCAGCTCGAAGGCCTGAACTGGATGCAAACCCTGCGCGAACTGGGGGTGGGCGGCATTCTCGGCGATGACATGGGGCTGGGCAAAACCCTGCAGACCCTGGCGCATCTGCTGACGGAAAAACAGGCCGGGCGCCTCAATCATCCGGCGTTGGCGGTCATGCCCACCAGCCTGATTCCGAACTGGCTGGACGAGGCGCAGCGCTTCACTCCGCAGTTGAAGGTGCTGGCGCTGCACGGATCAGCACGGCAAAAAGACTTCGCCAGCCTGACCGAATACGATCTGGTGCTGACCACCTATGCGCTACTGCCACGGGATCTGGAGGTGCTGCAGCCGCAGCCGTGGAGTGTGCTGATTCTCGATGAAGCGCAAAACATCAAGAACCCGGTAAGCAAGGCCGCTCAGGCTGCCCGCGATTTGCAGGCCGGTCAGCGCCTGTGCCTGAGCGGCACGCCGCTGGAAAACCACCTCGGCGAGCTGTGGTCGCAGTTTCATTTCCTGATGCCGGGTTGGCTGGGCGACAGCAAAACCTTCAATCGCGACTACCGCACGCCGATCGAAAAACACGGCAATGCCGGGCGCATGCAGCACCTGACTGCGCGGATAAAACCGTTCCTGCTGCGCCGCAAAAAAGATCAGGTCGCTACCGAGCTGCCGCCGAAAACCGAAATCGTGCATTGGGTCGAACTCAGCGATGGTCAGCGCGATGTCTATGAAACCGTGCGCGTGGCCATGGATAAAAAGGTCCGCGACGAAATCGCCCGCAGTGGCGTTGCGCGCAGCCAGATCATCATTCTCGATGCCTTGCTCAAGCTGCGTCAGGTCTGTTGCGACTTGCGGCTGATCAACACGCCGCTGACGGCCAAGGCGCTGCGTTCCGGCAGCGGCAAACTGGTCAGTCTGATGGAAATGCTTGAGGAGTTGCTCGGCGAAGGGCGGCGGATTCTGCTGTTCTCGCAATTCACCTCGATGCTCGCATTGATCGAGCAGGAATTGCAGCAGCGCGGGATCGGCTATTCATTGCTGACCGGTGATACCACCGATCGGCGTACACCGGTGAAGGACTTTCAGGGCGGCAAGGTGCCGCTGTTTCTGATCAGCCTCAAGGCCGGCGGCACTGGTTTGAACCTGACCGCCGCCGACACGGTGATTCACTTCGATCCGTGGTGGAACCCGGCGGTGGAAAATCAGGCCACCGATCGGGCGTACCGGATCGGGCAGAACAACCCGGTGTTCGTCTACAAGCTGATTGCCCGCGGCACGGTGGAAGAAAAAATCCAGGCGTTGCAGCAAGAGAAGGCTGTGCTGGCCGGGGCGGTGCTGGAAGGTGGTACGACGAGTGGGTTCAAATTGGAGCAGGGCGATATCGAGGCGCTGTTTGCGCCGTTGCCTGTTTCCAAGGGTTGAGCCCTGAGTGATTGCGCAATATCGGATGGCCCCATCGCTGGCAAGCCAGCTCCCACAGGTATCGAGTTGAATCGCAATTTCGTGTACAGCTCCTAACCCTGTGGGAGCTGGCTTGCCAGCGATAGCTATCTAACCAGCGACGCAAATTTCAACGCTTCTCAAGCTTGTCCGGCAATGGCGCAAACAACGCTTCGATATCATCACTCTGCAACTTCCAGTCGCCGGCCTTGCGCCCGTCGAGCACGCCCGCTGCAAGGTCGGATTTTTCCTTTTGCAGGTGTTGAATCTTCTCTTCCACGGTACCGCGGGCAATCATCTTGTACACGAAGACCGGTTTTTCCTGGCCAATCCGGTATGCCCGGTCCGTCGCCTGATTCTCGGTCGCGGGGTTCCACCACGGATCGTAGTGAATCACCGTGTCCGCCTCGGTCAGGTTCAGCCCCACACCGCCAGCCTTCAGACTGATCAGAAAGATCTGACGTTTGCCGCTCTGGAATTCCTTCACTGGCGTGCGCCGATCACGGGTCTGGCCGGTCAGCAGTGCGTAGGCGATCTTGCGTTTTTTCAGTTCGTCTTCGATCAGCGCGAGCATCGAGGTGAACTGGGAAAACAGCAAAATCCGCCGACCTTCCTCAAACAACTCTTCGAGCATTTCCATCAGGCTATCGAGCTTGCCCGAGGTGCTGCCGCGGGCGGGCAGGGTGGCGTCGTTGACCAGGCGCAGGTCGCAGCAGACCTGACGTAGCTTGAGCAGTGCCTCGAGAATGATGATCTGGCTGCGCGCCACGCCCTTGCGGGTGATCTCGTCGCGGACTTTCTTGTCCATGGCCAGGCGCATGGTTTCGTAGACGTCGCGTTGCGCTTCGTTGAGATCGACCCAATGGATGATCTCGGTTTTCGGCGGCAACTCGGTCGCCACCTGCTCTTTGGTGCGGCGCAGCAGAAACGGTTTGATCCGACCGTTGAGGTGCTGAAGCCTGACTTCACTGCCGCGCTTTTCAATCGGCACACGGTAATCGGCGTTGAAGCTTTTCACATCGCCGAGCCAGCCCGGCAGCAGGAAGTGGAACAGCGACCACAGTTCGCCCAGGTGGTTTTCCAGCGGCGTGCCGCTCAGGCACAGGCGTTGGCGCGCGTTCAACTCGCGGGCGGCTTGGGCGGCTTTGCTGTTGGGATTCTTGATGTACTGCGCCTCATCCAGCACCAAGACGTGCAGCGGCTGTTTCGCCAGACGCTCGACGTCCTTGGGCAGTAGTGCGTAGGTAGTAAGGATCAGGTCGAAATCCGCGAGGTGATCAAAGTGCTTTTTGCGAGTGGCACCGTACAGCGCGACCACCTTCAATTGCGGCGTGAAGTGCGCGGCTTCGTCGAGCCAGTTCGGAATCAGGCTGGTCGGCATCACCACCATGCACGGCCGATCAAGGCGCCCGGCGTTTTTCTCGCTGAGAATATGCGCCAGGGTCTGTAAGGTTTTGCCCAGGCCCATGTCATCCGCAAGAATCCCGCCGACTTCCAGTTGCCGCAGCGATTGCATCCAGCTCAAGCCTTCGAGCTGATAAGGGCGCAAGGTTGCGTTCAGACCTTCAGGCGCTTCAGCGCTGAAGTCGCGGATGTCGCGCAAGCGCTGGGCAAACGTGCGGATCTGTTCGCCACCCTCCCACAGCAGCGCAATGCCCTCCAGCGAATTGAGGCGTGTGGCATCCGCCTTGCTCAGGCGCAGGGTAGTTTCGCCCGGCTCCTGTAAGTAGAACTCGCCCAACGTCATCAACACCGGTTTTAAACGGCCAAGCGGCAGCGCCACTTGCAGCGGCCCATGCTCGCTGTTGCGCTGCGGAATGTTGACCAGAATCAGCTCGTCATCGCGACGGCGGGCCAGACGTTCCGGGTTGAGGATTTCCGCGTGCGAGCGCATCAGGTTGAGCAGGATTGGCAGCAGGCTCAGGCGCTCACCGTTGACGATGATCCCCAGTTCCAGATCAAACCAGTCGCGCTCAGGCGCCTGTTCGACGGTGGCGTACCAGTCATCCACGGCCGTCAGGTCGAAGCCGAATTCTTCGTCGATCTGCAGTTCCCAGCCCTGACTGCGCAACTTCGGCAGGTCGTTGAGGGTGAAGGTCAGCCAAGCGCTGTCGTTGACCATTTCATACAGTTCGCCAGCGCTTTCCGGCAGGGCTTTGCTCTGCCTTGTGGCGATGCGGAAGCCGAGGATGCGCAACTGCTCGCGGTAGGACTGCTCGACGTCGGGGTGGCGTTTGACGCGCAGGGTTTGGGTGTCCTGACGAATCAGGATGTCGCTGTTTTTCTGCCCGCTGACGTACTCGTCCAGATAGCTGAACGACAGCGCCGCACGGTGCTGGATATAGCGCTGCATGCGCCCGTTGCGTGGTTCGAATGCGCTGAACTCGACGCTGGCCAGCCACAGGCGGGGCAACGGTTGCACATTATCGACCAGCACCTGTGGCGGCGCTTTCGGGCCGCGGTTTTCCAGCACTGCCTGAAGTTTTTCCAGCAACTCGGCGTCTTTGGCGGCAGCGGGGTAATCGAGGGTTTCCTGGACTTTCAGCAGCACCGCCGCGCAGTGTTTGCAGTTGTTGCGAACAGGGCAGGTGCAACCGGCGTCGACCAGCAACAAGGTGCCTTTGGCCGACTCTCGCAAGTGAATGGTCTGACGGTAGACACTGCCGCCAGAGCCTTCGCAACTGGCGGTAATGGTCGCATCGCCGACCTGAGCGATGCGCACGCGGTTTTCCAGGGCATAGCGGCGGCCGCGCTCCAGGCTCTGTTCCTTGAACCGGCTGACCCACGAGGGTGCCAGCGGTTTGCTCAGGGGCGGTGACATGGGACTTCGATCAGTCCGGTACGACTTCAGGCGCTTCCCGTGGCGCAGGTGCGGTCAGGGAAGTGATCTTGATCAGCAGGGCCAGGTGGCCGTTGTCGAGATAATTGAGCTGGCCATTCTTGGTGTGGCTGTCCTGTTTCAAGCGCTCACTGGCGGTGACCAGGCCATTGGCGTCGATCTGATTGACCCAGAAATCGGCACTCACATCGGTGAAGCGGCCGAGTTTCATTTCCAGCGTGCCCTCGATCGGGAACTGACCGAATTGCTCCTGACCGTCGCTGACCGCAACTTTGGCCGGCGTTTCGCCCAGCGTCTGCTGCCAGGCCTTGTGCAGCAGCACGGTGTAGTCGCCGCTGGCGCTTAGTTTGCTGACCACATCGTTCAGCGCCGGCGTGCGCTGGCTTTCATCGCCCAAGCGCTGCGCGCCGGCGGCCCAGTCTTCCGGCGCGGCGCGGCTGACGATGGCGGGTACGGCATTCTGGCGGACCAGAATCATTTCGACCTGATAGGTATCGTCGGCAAATGCCGCAGGTGCTACCAAAGCCAGTAGCAAAGTCAGCGAGCGAAACAGGCGCATTGGGCGTCCTTAAACAGTTTTCGGGAGGAGGCGCTCGAACAACGCCTCTACAGTATTAAAGCGCTCTTCCGGGCGTTCCATGGGCACCTGGAACTTGAACATCGTCGCGCCTTCGAATTTGTAGCGTTTTGGTTGCGTCTGGATCAGCTTGATCAGCGTCATCGGGTCCACCGGCGTCTGCGCCTCGAACTCGATTCGACCACCTTGCGGGCCGCCGTCGACTTTCTTGATGCCGAGCTTTTCCGCCTGCAATTTCAGCGCGGTGATGCGCACCAGATTCTTGGTTGGCTCCGGCAGCAAGCCGAAACGGTCGATCATCTCGACCTGCAGATCTTTCAGGCCTTCCTCGTCGGTGGCCGAGGCGATGCGTTTATACAGAATCAGACGTGCATGGACATCCGGCAGATAATCTTCCGGAATCAGCGCCGGCACCCGCAGGTTGACTTCCGGGCCGCCACCGAGCGGTTGATCGAGATTCGGTTGCTCGCCCTTGCGGATCGACTTCACCGCGCGTTCGAGCATTTCCATGTACAGGGTGAAACCCACTGCCTGGATCTGCCCGCTCTGGCCATCGCCGAGCAATTCACCGGCGCCACGGATTTCCAGGTCGTTGGTCGCCAGCACAAAACCGGCGCCGAGATCCTGAGTGTTGGCGATCGCTTCCAGGCGCTTTTCCGCGTCCGAGGTGATTTGCTGACGCGGCGGCGTCAGCAGGTAGGCGTAAGCCTGGTGGTGACTGCGGCCGACACGACCACGCAATTGGTGCAGCTGCGCCAGGCCGAACTTGTCGGCGCGTTCGATGATGATGGTGTTGGCGCTCGGCACGTCGATACCGGTCTCGATGATGGTCGAGGCGATCAGCACGTTGAAACGCTTGTGATAGAAATCGCTCATCACCTGCTCGAGTTCGCGCTCGCGCATCTGCCCGTGGCCGATACCGATACGGGCTTCCGGTACCAGTTCGGCGAGGTCGGCGGCGCATTTCTCGATGGTCTTCACATCGTTGTGCAGGTAGTAGACCTGACCGCCACGCAGCAGCTCACGCAGCAGGGCTTCCTTGACCGTGCTTTTGTTCTGCTCCATGACGAAGGTGCGCACCGACAAGCGTCGTGCCGGCGGCGTGGCGATGATCGACAGGTCGCGCATGCCCGACACCGCCATGTTCAGCGTGCGCGGGATTGGCGTCGCGGTCAGGGTCAGGATGTCGACTTCGCTGCGCAGGGCCTTGAGCTGTTCTTTCTGGCGCACACCAAAACGGTGTTCTTCGTCGATGATCACCAGCCCGAGGTTTTTGATCTTCACATCGTCGGACAGCAGCTTGTGCGTGCCGATGACGATGTCGATCTTGCCTTCGGCCAGATCGGCGATGGCCGCATTCACTTCCTTGGCGGACTTGAAGCGGCTCATCACTTCCACAGTCACCGGCCAGTCGGCGAAGCGGTCGCGGAAGCTGTTGTAGTGCTGCTGGGCGAGGAGGGTGGTCGGCACCAGAATCGCCACTTGTCGACCGCCGTGCACGGCAATGAACGCCGCGCGCATCGCCACTTCGGTCTTGCCGAAGCCGACGTCGCCGCAGACCAGCCGGTCCATCGGTTTCGGCGCGAGCATGTCTTCGCGCACCGCTTCGATGGTCGATTGCTGATCGGGGGTTTCTTCGAACGGGAAACCGGCGCTGAACGTCGCGTAATCGGCTTTCGGGTCGGCGAATGCATAGCCTTCGCGGGCGGCACGACGGGCATAGATGTCGAGCAGTTCGGCGGCGACGTCACGCACCTGTTCGGCGGCTTTGCGCTTGGCTTTCTGCCAGGTTTCCGAGCCGAGGCGATGCAGCGGCGCCAGCGAGTCGTCGCTGCCGGTATAACGCGCTATGAGGTGCAGGTTGGCCACTGGCACATAGAGCTTGGCGTTCTCGGCGTATTCCAGGGTGAGGAATTCGGCGGCCTGATTGTCGATTTCCAGAATCGTCAGGCCCAAGTAGCGGCCGACACCGTGGTCGATGTGCACCACCGGCGCGCCTTCACGCAGTTCGGTGAGGTTCTTGATCACCGCGTCGTTGCTGACGTCGCTGCGTTTCTCGCGACGCCGGCGTTGCATTACGCGCTGCCCGAACAGCGGACTTTCCGCGACCAGCGCCAGCGCCGGATCGTCGAGCGCCATGCCTTCATCCAGTGGCGCAATGGTGATCGCCAGACGATCCTTGCTTGCAACAAAATCCGGCCAGCTGTCGACGGTTTTCGGTCGCAGCTTCAGGCGTTCGAGCAGCTCCAGCAACACTTCGCGCCGGCCTGCGGATTCGGCGGTGAACAGCACACGACCGGGGAACTCATCGAGGAACGCGGCGAGCGCGGCCAGCGGTTGTGTGGCTTTGGCTTCGATCGCCAGATCCGGCAGCGCGTGCGCCGGGAAGCGTTCGCGGCCGACACCGGTTTCCACGTCCTGCTGGCTGGCCACCACACGCGGCCAGCTCTTCAGGCGGGCGAAGCAGTCTTCGACCGGCAGGAACAATTCGGCCGGCGGCAACAAAGGACGCGAAGGATCGACGCGGCGTTCTTCATAACGATTGCGCACGTCGTTCCAGAAATTCTCCGCGGCCTGCTCGATGCCCGGCAGCGAAAACACTTGCGTGTCCTGCGGCAGGTAATCGAACAGCGTCGAGGTTTCGTCAAAGAACAGCGGCAGGTAGTACTCGATACCGGCCGGTGTGATGCCGCTGCTCAGGTCCTGAAAGATCGGGCAGCGGCGGAAATCGACGTCGAAGCGCTCACGGAAACGCGCCTTGAAGCGGGTGACCGCGTCTTTCTGCAGCGGGAATTCCCGCGCCGGCAGCAGCTTGACCGACTCGACCTTGTCGATCGAACGCTGGGTTTCCGGATCGAAGGTGCGCAGGGTTTCGATTTCGTCGTCGAACAGATCGATACGATAGGGCAGTTTGCTGCCCATCGGGAACAGATCGATCAGCGCGCCGCGGACGGTGAATTCGCCGTGCTCATACACCGTGTCGACGTAGCGATAGCCGCTGGCTTCAAGCCGCGAGCGCATCTGCTCGACGTCGAGCTTCTGGCCGATATCCAGCACCAGACTGCTGCCGAGCAGGAACCGGGTCGGCGCCAGACGATGCAAGGCCGTGGTAATCGGCACCACCAGCACGCCATGCACCAGTTCCGGCAGCCTGTATAAGGCGGCGATACGCTGGGAGATGATGTCCTGGTGCGGCGAGAACAAGTCGTAGGGCAGGGTTTCCCAGTCGGGGAAATGCAGAACGGGCAAATCCGGGGCGAAGAAACTCAGCTCCTGTTCCAGCCGTTCAGCGCTCTGGCTGTCGGCGGTCAGTAGCAGGGTGAAGCGCTTGGCAGCGCTGGCAGCCTCGGCAATCGCCAGACTGAGGGCAGCACCGGGCAGATTGCCCCAGTGCTGTTTGCCTGCCTCGGCAGGGAGTAGCGGTAGACGCAGAACAGGCACGGAAGGTTGAGCTCCAGGCTTTGCGACAAAGTCGGTAATTGTAGCGGCGTCCGGTGCCGGCTGTCAGTTGCAGACTGCGTCTATCTTCGCTGCTTTGACAAAATGTAGTGGTAACCATAAAAACGAGCAGTTTTTACAGGGTTATGTAGTGCCGAAATCGAGTGGTGTTACGGAGGGTTACGGACATCGTCTAACACTCGTCGAAAAATTGACTGCGCTGCAGGCCGCGGATTTACTGGGCTGGCGCGGGGCGTAAATTTTTTGAACGGAAATTTGTTACCGATTGCGCGACAAGCGCGCATTGCTACGGCAGGTTGTCGGCGGCATAATGTAGCCCCTTTTTTCTGCCCCTACATGTGGAAGGTTACCGTGACTCAGAAGCCCGACCAGTGTCTTGGTGAATGGATCGACCGTGAAGCACTCGCAGAAGCGATGATTCCGCTTATCGGTCAGCTCTACCGCAATAACAACGTGGTGAGCTCGATCTATGGCCGCAGTCTGATCAACCAGTCTGTCATCGCGATTCTCAAAGCCCACCGCTTTGCTCGCCACCGTTCTTCCGACGACAGCGAACTCTCCGTCCACGAAACATTCCCGCTGCTCAAAGCCATGAGCGAGCTCAAGCTCGGCGCGGCTTCGGTGGATCTGGGCAAGCTGGCGTTCAAATTCCGTAACGAAGGCAATGGCCGCAGTGCCGAGCAGTTCGTTCGTGAAGAAATGGCTGACGTGGTTGGTCAGCAGAACGCTTCCGCACGTAAAGGCACCGACGTCGTGCTGTACGGCTTCGGTCGTATCGGCCGCCTGCTGGCGCGCATCCTGATCGAGAAAACCGGTGGTGGCGACGGCCTGCGTCTGCGCGCCATCGTCGTGCGCAAAGGCGCCGAAAACGACCTGACCAAACGCGCCAGCCTGCTGCGCCGCGATTCGGTACACGGTTCGTTCAACGGCACCATTACCATCGACGAAGAAAACAACACCATCACCGCCAACGGTAACCTGATCCAGGTGATCTACGCGAAGAACCCGACCGAGGTGGATTACACCCAGTACGGCATCAAAGACGCGCTGCTGGTGGACAACACCGGTGTATGGCGTGATGCCGATGGCCTCGGTCAGCACCTGGCGTGCCCGGGTATCGACCGCGTTGTTCTGACTGCGCCTGGCAAAGGCAAGCTGAAGAACATCGTTCACGGCATCAACCACGGTGAAATCACTGCTGACGACAAGATCGTGTCCGCTGCTTCCTGCACCACCAACGCCATCGTGCCGGTGCTGAAAGCTGTAAATGACAAGTTCGGCATCATCAACGGTCACGTCGAAACCGTTCACTCGTACACCAACGACCAGAACCTGATCGACAACTTCCACAAGGGCGACCGTCGTGGTCGCAGCGCCGCGCTGAACATGGTGATCACCGAGACCGGTGCTGCCACCGCTGCTGCCAAGGCCTTGCCTGAGCTGGCCGGCAAGCTGACCGGTAACGCGATCCGCGTTCCAACGCCAAACGTGTCGATGGCCATTCTCAACCTCAACCTTGAGAAAGCCGCCACCCGTGAAGAGATGAACGAGTACCTGCGCTACATGGCGCTGCACTCCGAGCTGCACAAGCAGATCGACTTCGTCAATTCGCAGGAAGTGGTGTCCACCGACTTCGTTGGCTCGCGCCACGCTGGTGTGGTCGACGCCGAAGCGACCATCGTTCAGGACAACCGCGTTGTACTGTACGTCTGGTACGACAACGAGTTCGGCTACAGCTGCCAGGTGGTTCGCGTGATGGAAGACATGGCTGATGTAAATCCGCCAGCGTTCCCGCGCTAAGCCTTAGCGGTCAATGAAAACGCCCCGACTTGTGTCGGGGCGTTTTTTTATGCCTGAAAAATCTTCATTGCCTGTCGCGGCCCTATCGCTGGCAAGCCAGCTCCCACAGGGTCTTGGGGTGTGAATGCAATCGTATAACCGCCCAGTAAACCTGTGGGAGCTGGCTTGCCAGCGATGGCGTCCTATCGGGCGCCGCCAGGGATCGCTGCCTGCGCCGTACGCAGTTCATGCTTGTTGCCACGGAACAACACCAGCGTCGCGATCAACCCCAGCACCGCCGCGCCACTGAGCCAGATCCCCGGCGCGGCCTTGTTGTCCAGCACATGAATCAGGTAAGTGCACGCCGCCGGGGTGAAGCCGCCGAACGTCGCGGTCGCCAGGCTGTAGGCCAGCGAGAAGCCGGTGGTGCGCACTTCGACCGGCATGATTTCGGTCAGCGCCACGACCATCGCGCCGTTGTACGAGCCGTAGAGAAACGACAGCCACAATTCGACGATCAGCAAATGGCTGAAACTCGGATTCGCCACTAGCCACGACAGCGCCGGGTAAGCGGTGAGGATCGCCAGAATCGTCGCCGCGAGCAGCAGCGGCTTGCGCCCGATCCGGTCGGACACCGAACCCATCACCGGCAGCCAGAAAAAGTTCGACAAGCCGATGCACACCGTCACCAGCAGAGCATCGAGATCGGACAAGTGCAGTTCAGCCTTGCCGAAGGTCGGGGTGTAGGCGGTAATCAGGTAGAAAGACACGGTGGTCATCACCACCAGCGCCATGCCAGCGATGACGATGCCAAAGTTCTGCCCGATCGAGCGGACAATTTCGCGCAGGGTAGGGCGGTGTTTTCTGGCCTGGAACTCGGGTGTTTCCTCCAGCGAACGGCGAATGACGAAAATCACCGGCACGATCATGCAGCCGATCAGGAACGGCACGCGCCAGCCCCAGTCGCCCATCTGCTCCGGGCTCAGCCAATGGTTTAGGCCGACGCCAAGCAGTCCGGCAAAGACCACCGCCGCTTGCTGGCTCGCGGACTGCCAGCTGACGAAAAAACCTTTGCGCCCCGGCGTGGAAATTTCCGCCAGATACACCGAAACACCGCCCAGCTCGACGCCGGCCGAGAAGCCTTGCAGCAAACGGCCGAACAACACCAGCAGCGGTGCGGCGACGCCGAGCGTCGCATAGCCCGGCACGCAGGCGATCAGCACCGTACCGGCGGCCATCATTGCCAGAGTGATGATCAGGCCTTTGCGCCGACCGTGGCGGTCGATGTAAGCGCCAAGGAAGATCGCCCCGAGCGGACGCATCAGGAAACCGGCGCCGAAGGTCGCCAGCGATAGCATCAACGACGCGAAGGCGCTGTCGGTGGGAAAGAAGGTCTTGGCAATGGCCGTGGCGTAAAAGCCGTAGACCATGAAGTCGAACATCTCGAGGAAGTTGCCGCTGACAACACGAAAGATCGCTTTGCCGGTGCCCGGGGTGGTGGACATGGTCGGTTACTCACTGTTTCAATTTTATAAAAAGGCGTGCCGCCCGGCGGGAGCGCACGGGCGCTGTAGTTCATAATGGCCGCCATGGTTTTGCGCAGAGATGAAGATTTGTTAACTGGACGCTGGGCGGGGCTTGTGATGTTGGCGGCGGTGTTGGCCGGCTGCGGCAATGGCGACACCCAGGAGGTGGTCGGCGGTGCGACCATGGGCAGCGCGTGGTCGGTCAAATATGTGCGCCACGCTGGGCTTGCCGATCCCGCGCAAGTTCGTCGTGAAGTGGAAGGCATCCTCGGCGAAGTCGACCGTCAGTTGTCCACTTACCGCAATGATTCGGACATTGAGCGTTTCAATGCTCTGCCTGCTGACAGTTGTCAGGCCATGCCGGCGTCGGTACTCGAATTGATTGGTGTCGGCGAAAAGCTTTCGGTTGAAAGCGAAGGTTCCTACGACCTCACCGTCGAGCCGTTGATGAATCTGTGGGGCTTCGGTCCGCAAGGTCGGCAGGAAAAGATCCCCGCCAGCGCCGCCGTCGCCGAGGTGATGCAGCGTGTCGGCCATCAACATCTACACATCGACGGCGAGCGGTTGTGCAAGGACGCGGCCGTCGAAGTCGATTTCAACAGCCTCGCCGCCGGTTACGCGGTCGATACCATCGCCGCCAGGCTGCAAGCCATGGGCATCGACAATTATCTGGCCGAAGCCACGGGCGAGCTGAAGGCGCAAGGCAGGAAGCCCGACGGTTCGCCCTGGCGCATTGCGCTGGAAGCACCGCTCGATGATCAGCAGGTTGCAGAGCGCGTCATTGATATCGACGGGTACGCGGTCTCGACCTCTGGCGACTACCGTAACTATTTTCTGCAAGACGGCCGGCGCTATTCCCACACCTTCGATGCCCGCAGCGGTGCGCCCGTCCTACATGATCTGGCGTCCGTCACGGTGATTCATCCTTCAGCGTTGATGGCCGATGGACTATCGACGCTGTTACTGATTCTCGGCCCGCAAAGGGCAACGGACTATGCCCAAACGCATGACATTGCTGCATTCTTTGTCGAGCGTGCCGATACAGGTTTTGTCATCCGCAGCAGTCCGGCGTTCGAGCGGCTGGTTGGCGCAAAAAACTGACTGAAGACGACACGAAAGCTGGCGTTGTAGTGCAGGCAAAAGTAGCCTACGACGCGACCAAGGGTTAATGTGCGCGGCGTTGACGCTTCTATAGACTGTGTCCGGGTTCTGTACTGGCCCCCAATTGTTCCTTCGCGCCGCCGTTCGGCGTGATTTAGCCGCCGGTGCTGCTGGCACCGCGGCCTGTTCTGAGGAGTACGCATGGCTGTCTACAACTACGACGTGGTGGTACTGGGTTCCGGCCCGGCGGGAGAAGGCGCGGCAATGAATGCCGCCAAAGCGGGGCGCAAGGTCGCGATGGTCGACAGCCGTCGCCAGGTCGGCGGCAACTGCACCCACCTCGGCACCATCCCGTCCAAGGCACTGCGTCACTCGGTGCGGCAGATCATGCAGTTCAACACCAACCCGATGTTCCGCGCGATCGGCGAGCCACGCTGGTTCTCTTTCCCGGACGTGTTGAAAAGCGCCGAAAAAGTCATTTCCAAGCAAGTCGCTTCGCGCACCGGCTACTACGCCCGCAACCGCGTCGACGTGTTCTTCGGCACCGGCAGCTTCGCCGACGAGCAGACCATCGAAGTGGTTTGCGGCAATGGCGTGGTCGAAAAACTGGTGGCCAAGCACATCATCATCGCCACCGGCTCGCGCCCGTATCGCCCGGCCGACATCGATTTCCACCACCCGCGTATCTACGATAGCGACACCATCCTCAGCCTCGGCCACACCCCGCGCAAACTGATCGTTTATGGCGCTGGTGTGATCGGCTGCGAATACGCTTCGATCTTCAGCGGTCTGGGCGTGCTGGTGGAACTGGTCGACAACCGCGGGCAATTGCTGAGCTTCCTCGACTCGGAAATCTCCCAGGCGTTGAGCTACCACTTCAGCAACAACAACATCACCGTGCGCCACAACGAGGACTACGACCGAGTTGAAGGCGTCGACAACGGCGTGATCCTGCACCTCAAGTCCGGCAAGAAGATCAAGGCTGACGCCTTGCTCTGGTGCAACGGGCGTACCGGCAACACCGATCAACTGGGTCTGGAAAACATCGGCGTCAAGGTCAACAGCCGTGGCCAGATCGAAGTCGACCAGAACTATCGCACCTGTGTAGAGAACATCTACGGTGCCGGCGACGTGATCGGCTGGCCGAGCCTGGCCAGTGCCGCTCACGATCAGGGCCGTTCCGCGGCGGGCAGCATCGTCGACAACGGCAGCTGGCGCTTCGTCAATGACGTGCCGACCGGCATCTACACCATTCCGGAGATCAGCTCGATCGGCAAGAACGAGCAGGAGCTGACCCAGGCGAAAGTGCCGTACGAAGTCGGCAAGGCGTTCTTCAAGAGCATGGCGCGCGCGCAGATCGCCGGCGAGCCGCAAGGCATGCTGAAGATCCTCTTCCACCGTGAAACCCTGGAAGTGCTGGGCGTGCACTGCTTCGGTTATCAGGCGTCGGAGATCGTCCACATCGGTCAGGCGATCATGAACCAGCCGGGCGAACTGAACACGCTGAAGTATTTCGTCAACACCACGTTCAACTACCCGACCATGGCCGAAGCCTATCGGGTAGCCGCGTACGACGGCCTCAACCGGCTTTTTTGACGGGCTCCGGCCGGTGGCCTGAGCCGGCCGGGGAGACCGATTTCAGCAATTCTCAAGGGTGGCAGTGGCCAAACCGGGAAAGTCTGTAATCAGGCTGTCAACGCCGAAGTCGGCGAGTCTGCGCATCAGCGCAGGCTCGTTGACGGTCCACACCGACACATGCAGCCCCTGACGCTGCGCCTTCTGCAGGCGTTCCGGCGTACACAGTGTCCAGTTCAGCGCGAGAATTTCACAGCCGTAGCTTGCCGCGACCTTCAACGGGTCGAGCCAGGCGTATTCGGCGACCAGTCCACGCGACACATCCGGCACCAGATCCAGCGCCGCTTTCAGCACCTCCCGCGAACTCGAGGTGATCGTCACCTTGTCGAGCAGGCCATGGCGCTGAGCCATTTCGCGAATCGCCAGCACGGTGGTTGCCGCGCGGGTGCGCGAAGCGCTCTTGACTTCCAGCTGCCAATGTTCGAAATCACACTTCTCGAACAACTCTTCCAGCGTCGGAATCGGGCACGGTTTGACCCAGCCCGGCCCGCCCTTGCGCGCGTCATAGGTGACCAGCTCGGCGGCGGTGTGCTCGACCACCTTGCCACGCCGGTCGGTGGTGCGCTTGAGCGTCGGGTCATGAATGACCATCAACTCGCCGTCCTTGGACAGGTGCAGGTCCAGTTCGCAGCGGCGCACGCCGTGTGCAAGACAGGCCTGAAAGCTGCTCAGGGTGTTTTCCGGTGCTTCGCCCTTGGCGCCGCGGTGGCCGTAGATAAGGGTCACGGTTCTTCCTTAAGTTAAATGCCTGATTCGTTCTGTTCGCGGGCCAGACGTCGTTCCTGAGCCTGCTTCTGCAAGATATAGCGGGCCAGCAATTGGCGCTGGGCGTCGGTCAAATGTTCGAACTCGGTGCCGACGTCGTAGCCATTGCCCTTGGGATCACAGTGAGTCACCCGGGCGCGCAGCAGCAGGCCCAGGGCCTGTGGCATCAGCACCAGTTTCACCGACAGGTGCGCACCGGTGGCGATAGGTGTCGGGTACTGAAACTCGATGCCGCCTTCGGAGATGATCACCGGTTGCGGCTCGCCGATGTGGCCGAGCACGGTCAGGGCGACCACCTGGCTGAGCAGGTCGATGCGTTTGTTCTGCGATTTGAGGAATGCAGCGATGGCGCGGTCGCGTTCGCTGATCTGGCGCAACAGGTGCTGCGACTCGAATTCGCTCAGGTGCAGTTCGCTGAGCAGGTTGAAGAGGGGGGAAGCATCCTGCAACACTTCCTCGCCTGCGGCTTCGGGAGCGGACAGGGGCCGAATTTCCAGTGCGATCATGTCCTCGATACGGTAGTATTCGCGGCGATCTTCTTCATCTAATGTCGACATGGCGAACCCATGGTAGCGGCGGTGGTCTGAGTGTAAAGCTGGTTATCGACCCCCGCCACAAGGACGTTCCTTTTCCCTCCGAACAAGCCCCGACATGTTCAGACCTCTCTTCGTATTTATCGGCACGCGTTATACCCGTGCAAAGCGCCGCAATCATTTTGTGTCCTTCATTTCCCTGACTTCGATGATCGGGCTCGCCCTTGGCGTGGTCGTGATGATCGTCGTGCTGTCGGTGATGAACGGCTTCGATCATGAGATGCGCACCCGCGTGCTGGGCATGGTGCCCCACGCCACCCTGGAAACCGGCGAGCCGATCAACGACTGGCAGAACCTCGCCGCCAAGGTGAAACAGAATCGGCAGGTGGCGGCAGTAGCGCCGTTCACCCAGATGCAGGGCCTGCTGACCAATAACGGTCAGGTCTCCAAAGTCCTGCTCAATGCCATCGACCCGGCGCTAGAGCGCAACGTGTCGATCATCGACAACTTCATGAAGCAGGGCAAACTCGACGACCTGACGCCGGGCAGCTTCGGCATCGTCATCGGCGACAAGGCCGCGACCAAGCTGGGCGTGGGCATCGGTGACAAGGTGACCTTCGTTGCGCCGGAAGTCAGCGTGACCCCGGCCGGGATGTTCCCGCGCATGAAGCGCTTCACCGTGGTCGGCATTTTCCACGTCGGCGCCGGCGAACTCGACGGCTATCTGGGCGTGACCAACCTGCAGGATCTGGCGAAGATGCATCGCTGGAAAGCCGATCAGGTGCAGGGCCTGCGCCTGAAGTTCGACGACCTGTTCCAGGCGCCGCGCGAGGCGTGGAACATCGCCCAGCAGCTCGGCGAAGACCGTTACTACGCCCGCGACTGGACCCGCACCCACGGCAATCTGTATCAGGCGATCCGCATGGAAAAAGCCATGATCGGCCTGCTGTTGCTGCTGATCGTTGCCGTCGCCGCGTTCAACATCATTTCCACGCTGGTGATGGTGGTCAACGACAAGAAGGGCGACATCGCCATCCTGCGCACCTTGGGCGCGACACCGGGCACGATCATGCGCACGTTCATGGTGCAGGGCACGGTGATCGGCGTGGTCGGCACCGCAATCGGCGCGGTGGTCGGTATTTTCGCCGCGCTCAACGTCAGCGCAGCAATCGCCGCACTGGAAGGCCTGATCGGCCACAAATTCCTTAATGCTGACGTGTATTTCATCGATTATCTTCCTTCGCAAGTGCAGAGCCAGGACGTGGTCATGGTCTGCGCTGCTGCGTTGGTCCTGAGTTTCCTCGCCACCCTGTATCCCGCCTGGCGTGCCGCGCGCACCCAGCCGGCGGAGGCGTTACGTTATGAGTGAGTCGGGCATGAGCGAACAAGCAATTCTGAGCTGCCGCAACCTGGGCAAATCCTATGAAGAAGGCCCGGAGTCGGTGCAAGTGCTGGCCGGCCTGCAACTGGAGTTGCATCCGGGCGAGCGGGTGGCGATCGTCGGCAAGTCGGGTTCGGGCAAAAGTACTTTGCTCAACCTGCTCGGTGGCCTCGATACGCCAACCCAGGGCAGCGTCTGGCTCGACGGCGAAGAACTCTCGGCCCTGAGCGAGAAGAAGCGTGGCCTGCTGCGTAACCGCGCCCTCGGCTTCGTTTACCAGTTCCACCATTTGCTGCCGGAATTCACCGCGCTGGAAAACGTCTGCATGCCGCTGTTGATCGGCAAGACCGCGATCCCCGAAGCGCGTCAGCGCGCCACGGCCTTGCTGGAACGTGTCGGCCTCGGCCATCGCCTTGAACACAAGCCTTCGGAGCTGTCCGGCGGCGAACGCCAGCGTGTGGCTATCGCCCGGGCGCTGGTGAACAATCCTGGCCTGGTGATGCTCGACGAGCCGACCGGCAACCTCGATCTGCACACGGCCGAAGGCATTCAGGATTTGATGCTCGAACTGAGCACCTCGATGCGCACGGCGTTTCTGGTGGTGACTCACGACATGAATCTCGCGCGCCAGATGGACCGCGTCCTGCAATTGCAGGAAGGTTGCCTTACCCCCATCTGACTGGCTGAAACCCGGCGGCCGTAACGGCGCCGGGTCTTTTATTTTTATACGGTGCCCCAGCGAATGTTCAGACCGTTATCGATCTTTATCGGCACGCGCTATACCCGCGCCAAGCGCCGCAATCGCTTTGTTTCGTTCATCTCGATGACCTCGATGATCGGCCTCGCCCTCGGCGTGCTGGCCATGATCGTGGTGTTGTCGGTGATGAACGGCTTCCAGCGCGAGATGAGCTCGCGCATCCTCGGCATGGTGCCGCACGCGACCATCGTCGGCGTCAAGCCGATCGACGACTGGCAGCCGGTGGCCGCTGCTGCAATGAAAAACCCCGAAGTGACGGCCGCTGTGCCATTCACTGAAATGGAAGGCATGCTGTCCTACAAGGGTTCGATGCAGCCGATCCAGATCAGCGGTGTCGATCCGGCGCAGGAAGGCAAGGTCTCGATCGTCGCCCAGCACATCGTGCAGGGCCGTCTCGATGCGTTGAAACCTGGCGAGTTCGGCGTGGTGATCGGTGAAATCACCGCGCGACGTTTCCGTCTGAATGTCGGTGACAAGATCACTCTGATCGTGCCGGAAGTCAGCACCGCACCCGGCGGCATCACCCCGCGCATGCAGCGCTTGAATGTGGTCGGCGTGTTCAAGGTCGGCGCCGAGCTGGATGGCTCGATGGGTCTGATTCACGTCGCCGATGCCGCAACCATGCAGCACTGGCAGCCGAATCAGGTGCAAAGCGTGCGGCTGGCAGTCAAGGATCTCTACGCGGCGCCGAAGGTCTCCTCGGACATCGCCGCTGGTTTGGGCGCCGAATTCAAGGCTGACGACTGGACGCACACCCAGGGCAGCCTGTTCAGCGCGATGAAAATGGAAAAAACCATGATCGGCCTGCTGTTGCTGATGATTGTCGCTGTAGCGGCATTCAACATCATCGCCACGCTGATCATGGTGGTGAACGACAAGGGCGCGGACATCGCCATCCTGCGAACCATCGGCGCCACGCCACGGCAGATCATGGCGATCTTCATGGTCCAGGGCACGGTGATCGGTATCGTCGGCACCATTATTGGCGGCGTGCTGGGCGTGATCGCCGCGCTGAACGTCAGCGAAATGGTCGGCTGGGTCGAGCGCGTCACCGGGCAGCACATCTTCAGTTCAGACGTGTATTTCGTCAGCAACCTGCCTTCGGAATTGCAGGGTGGTGATGTGCTGCTGATCTGCTCGGCGGGCTTTGTTCTGAGCTTCCTGGCGACGGTATACCCGGCGTGGCGAGCGGCGAAGATCGAGCCGGCTCACGCCCTGAGATATTCGTAACCTGAGTGACCGCAATCGCTAGCAGGCTAGCTCCCACACGGTTATGCATTCCAACTGTGGGAGCTAGCCTGCTAGCGATGAGGCCGGTACAGCTGGCCTCACTTTGCCCTTAGGCAACTCAATCACAAATCGCGTCACCCCAGATTCTGATTCGCAATGAATCTGCCCGCCATGGGCGCGAACGATCGATTGCGTAATCGCCAATCCCAACCCTGCATGTTCACTGCTGCCTTCCTGGCGCGCCGGATCAGCCCGGTAGAAGCGGTCAAACAACCGCGGCAGCAACTCCTCTGAAATTCCTTCTCCACTGTTCTGGATGCAGACGCGAACAGAGTTCGCCTGATCGGCAATGCTCAGCCGCACATAACCTTCAGGCGGGGTAAACCGTAGCGCGTTATCCAGCAGATTCGACAAGGCCCGGCGCAACATGCCGCGATCACCGTCGATTCGCGCTTGGCCCTCTCGACTCAATTCAATCCCGGCGTCCTCCGCCAACGGCGCAAAAAACTCCAGCAGCGCATCGCTTTCTTCCGCCAGCTCCAGCGCTTCGCGCTTGGGCACAAGCAAGCCGTGATCGGCCTTGGCCAGGTACAACATGTCGTTGACCAGTTGCGCCATCCATTGCAGTTCTTCGAGGTTGCTGTGCAGCGCTTCGCGATAGTCCTCGAGCGGGCGAGGGCGGGTGAGGGTGACCTGGGTGTGGGTCAGCAGGTTCGACAGCGGCGTGCGCAGCTCATGGGCGATGTCGGCCGAGAACGCCGAGAGCCGCTGAAACGAGTCGTCGAGGCGTGCGAGCATGGCGTTGAAGCTGTGGGCCAATTCGGCAAGTTCGGGCGGCATTTGCGTTTCCGGCAGTCGGGCGTTGAGCGACTGCGCGGAAATCCCCCGGGCCACCGTGCTCATGCGCCGCAACGGACGCAAGCCACTGCGCGCCGCCCAGGCGCCGAGCAACGCGGTGGCCAGCGCTGATAAACCCATGGTCAGCCAGATCAGGCGCTGCATGCGTTGCAAAAAGTGCTGGTGGTGGGTGATGTCCAGCAGCAGGGTCAATTGCGCTGAATCCGCTGTGTCGGGGTAGAGCGGGGCGCGCAGTACGCGGTAATCGGTGCCGCCAGTACTGATCGTCGACAGGCCCGGTTGCAACGGCAGGTTTTGCGGAATTTGTGCCGAGCTGTCATACCAGTGCTGGCCGTCGCCGCTGGAGATCCGCATTGAGAGATCGGCCTGGCGGCTCAGTTCATCTGCCAGGCGCGCGTCGCGTTGAGCGGGCTGAATATCCTGCAAGGCGCGACGCAGGCCGATGAGTCTGGTCTCCAATTGCTGCTGGTCGAGTTCGATGAAATGCGCCTCGCTGGCGCGATTAAACAGCACGCCGGCGAACAGCGACACCACGGCAGTGCAGGCGGCAAACAGCAGGGCCAGACGCGAACTCAACGACAGCCTGCGCATCAGGCGCCACGCTCTTCGAGCACGTAGCCCATGCCGCGCACGGTGTGGATCAGCTTGTCGGGGAAGTCGTCGTCGATCTTCAGGCGCAAACGGCGGATCGCCACTTCGATGACATTGGTGTCGCTGTCGAAATTCATGTCCCAGACCTGCGAAGCGATCAGCGACTTCGGCAACACCTCGCCCTGGCGGCGCAGGAGCATTTCCAGCAGGGCGAATTCCTTGGCGGTCAGGTCGATGCGCTGGCCGCTGCGCTCGACACGGCGGCGGATCAGGTCCAGGCGCAGATCGGCCAGTTGCAGGCTGGTTTCCTGCGGGGTGGCGCTGCCGCGACGCAACAGACTGCGCACCCGCGCGAGCAGTTCGGAAAAGGCGAAGGGCTTGACCAGATAATCGTCGGCGCCGAGCTCAAGGCCGTGAACCCGGTCTTCCACCGCGTCTTTGGCCGTGAGAAAAAGTACCGGCGTATCCAGCCCGGCACTGCGCACTGCCTGGACGATCTGCCAGCCACTGCGCCCCGGCAACATCACGTCGAGGATCAACAAGGCGTAATCGCCGCTCAGCGCCAATTGCTGACCGCTGTTGCCGTCAGCCACCAGCTCCGTGTTGAACCCGGCCTCGGTCAGGCCCTGGCGCAGGTATTGGCCGGTTTTCGCTTGGTCTTCGACAATCAACAGTTTCATGGGCGGCTCGGGTGTTTTCCGGTGTGCAAACGATAGCGTTATACCTTGGCACCACGCGGCAGGTGCCAACCTGACAAAGTTGTAATCTGCCTGTCAGGTGAGTGCCAGCGCATGGCGGCTAGAGTGTCCCACAGGCTGAACCTTATCTTGTTGGAGCATGAGCATGTTTTTGCGTAAATCCCTGATGTTGGCCGCCGCTCTGCTGGCGCTGAGCGCACCGGTGTGGGCGGCGCCGGCGCACACCTACGATTTTGGTCAACCCGCGTCGGCCGCCCAGGCTTCTCGCAGCGTTGAGGTGGTCATGGGTGATATGTCGTTCGATCCCAAGACCCTCCAGATCAAGCCCGGTGAGACGATTCGTTTTGTGCTGGTGAACAAGGGCCAGTTGCTGCACGAATTCAACCTCGGTGACGCCGCGATGCATGCCAGGCACCAGCAGGAAATGTTGCAGATGCAACAAAGCGGCATGCTCACGCCTACCGGCATCAAGGAAATGTCCCACGACATGGCCGGCATGGACCACGCGGCAATGGGCCACGGCATGAAGCACGACGATCCCAACAGCGTGCTGGTCGAACCCGGCAAGACTGCTGAACTGACCTGGACCTTCAACAAGGCGACGAGTCTGGAATTTGCCTGCAACATTCCCGGGCATTATCAGGCCGGCATGGTCGGCAAGTTGACTGTCAGTCAGTAAGCACTGAAAGGCGCGGGCAAAGGCTGGTAGAATCCGCTGATTCTTCAGTCAGGTTTCCGCCATGCATCCCGCAGCCGAACATTCGCCGCTGGGCAAATCCAGCGAATACATCGCCACGTACACGCCGTCCCTGCTGTTTCCGATTCCGCGCACCGCGAAATGGGCCGAGCTTGGCCTGACCGCCGAAACCCTGCCGTATAAAGGCGTGGATTTCTGGAACTGCTTCGAACTGTCGTGGCTGCTGCCCTCGGGCAAACCGGTGGTGGCGATCGGTGAATTCAGCATCCCGGCCGATTCGCCGAACATCATCGAATCGAAGTCGTTCAAGCTGTATCTGAATTCGCTGAACCAGACGTCGTTCGCTGACATCGCCACCCTTGAGGCGACGCTGGTCAAGGACTTGTCCGCCGCGGCCGGCAAACCGGTGGGCGTGCGCGTTCGCAGCCTCAAAGAGGTTGAAGCGGAAGGCGTCGTGGCGTTGCCGGGCGTGTGCATCGATGATCTGGATATCAGCGTCAGCAACTACGAACATCCGCGCCCGGAACTGCTGCGTTGCGACGATTCGCGCATCGTCGAGGAGAGCGTGCACAGCCATCTGCTCAAATCCAACTGCCCGGTGACCAGCCAGCCGGACTGGGGCAGTGTGGTGGTGGAATATCGTGGCTCGGCGCTGGATCACGCCAGCCTGCTCGAGTACATCGTCAGCTTCCGCCAGCATTCGGACTTTCATGAACAGTGTGTCGAGCGGATTTTCCTCGACCTGCAGCGCTTGTTGAAACCCGAGAAAC
>NZ_JBUDGD010000039.1:0-53452 GCF_055484735.1 Pseudomonas sp. 15C
CGCTGCACCTACTTCCGCTGTGTACGACTTCGTCGTACGGTCGCTGCGCTCCCACGCCCGGATCAATCCCTCCACTCAGCCTTCCGATGTCGCTGGTTACGCAAGATCAAGGGCACTCGAGCTGGCGCTCATTGTTGAGTGGTGAGAAGCGTCGCATGGCTTGAAATCTTCAGTGGATTCGCCCCTCACCCCAGCCCTCTCCCGGAGGGAGAGGGAGCCGATCTTTGGGCTTTTCAGAATCCGAGTCCGGCTCGGTATCTCAGTCGGCGTATCTCTCACATCCACCGCGGTCAGTCCCCTCTCCCTCCGGGAGAGGGCTAGGGTGAGGGGCTTTTGATTTTCGCGTTCTGGCGCTCGTCGCCCGGATGGCGCTGCCCACGCAATGCGACGATGTCGCGCTTGGGCGCGGCGCCGAACAGTCGGCTGTATTCGCGGCTGAACTGCGACGGGCTTTCGTAGCCGACCTTGAAGGCAGCGCTGGAGGCATCCTGCTGTTCGTTGAGCATCAGCCGCCGCGCTTCGGTCAGGCGTAGCCACTTCTGATATTGCAGCGGGCTCATCGTCGTCAGTTGGCGGAAATGATGGTGGAAGGTCGGCGCGCTCATCTGCACCCGCGCGGCCAGTTCCTCGACTCGCAACGGTGAGGTGTAGTTGATTTTCAGCCAGTCGATGGCTTTGGCGATGCGGTAGCCTTGGCCGTCGACCGCAGTGATCTTACGCAGGCGCAGCGCCTGATCGCTTTGCAGCAGGCGAAAGTGGATCTCGCGCTGGATCAACGGCGCCAGCACCGGGATTGCCTCCGGCTCATCGAGCAGTGCGAGCAAGCGCTGGAACGCCAGCAGCATCGGCTGGGTGACGGAGCCGATACCGACGCTCTTGCGCTCGGCGCCGTCGCGGTATGACGGTGGCTCACTGTGCGCGGCCAGCTCGGCAAGCATTTGCACATCGAGCTTGAACGATAGGCCCAGGCAGGGCCGCTCGGGGCTGGCCTGCAACACTTCGGAATTGGCTGGCAGGTCCAGTGAGGTCAGCAGGAATCGTGAGGTGTCGTACAGGAAACCTTCGCCGCCCACCCACAGTTTTTTCTCACCCTGCGCCACCAGAATCACGCTGGGTTCGACCATGCACACCAGCGGCGACGAGGGTTGCTCGCGGCGGAAAAAACCGAGCCCGGCAATCGCCGTGGGGAAATCGCCCGGCACCTCGGCATGGGCGCCGATGGTCTGCGCTAGCTCGGCTTGCAGCGATAAATAGGGGGAAAGTGTCATGGTCATAGGGTTCCGTTAGCTCTGCGCTGAACTTTAGCGTGCCGGCGCGCGAGCGTCCCGCGCCAATGGCGCGACTCAGCGGATCAGGCAAGAAATCCAGCGAATCGCGCTACAGCCGTGCGCGCCTGGCCGGGACAATGGGCGTTTTGCGCAACACAGGATTCAAACAATGACCGCGACCATACCCACCCCGCCGCAACCGCACGCCTCATGGGGCGCGGTATTCGCCATGTCGCTTGCTGCCTTCGTATTGGTGGCCTCGGAGTTCATGCCGGTCAGCCTGCTGACGCCGATCGCCAGCGACCTGCACATCAGCGAAGGCCAGGCCGGCCAGGGCATTTCCGTGTCGGGGCTGTTTGCCCTGCTCACCAGCCTGCTGATTCCGTTGCTGGCCGCAAGAGTTGATCGCAAGCCGCTGCTGCTGTCGCTGACCGGGTTGATGATCGTCTCCGGGACTGTGGTCGCGTTCGCACCGAACTACACGGTGTTCATGCTCGGTCGCGCACTGATCGGTGTGGCGATTGGTGGCTTCTGGTCGCTGTCGGCAGCGACGGCCATGCGCCTGGTGCCGGATGAACAGGTCACGCGGGCGATGGCGATCGTCAACGGCGGCAATGCGCTGGCGACCGTGATTGCCGCGCCGCTGGGCAGTTTTCTCGGCGCGTTGATCGGCTGGCGCGGTGCGTTTTTCTGTGTGGTACCGATCGCGCTGCTGGCCGGGGCCTGGCTGATGTTCAGTCTGCCGTCGATGAAAGCCGCTGGTGGCGCCGCTTCCGGCAATGTCTTGCGCTTGCTCAAACGCCCGCCGGTGGCGTTGGGCATGCTCGCGGTCAGTGTGTTTTTCATGGGCCAGTTCATGCTGTTTACCTATCTGCGGCCGTTCCTTGAAACAGTCACTCAGGTCAACGTCTCGGTGCTCTCGTTGATGTTGCTCGGCCTTGGCGCGGCCGGGCTGGCCGGGACTTTCCTGATCGAAGGGTTTGTGAAAAAAAGCCTGCATCGCACGCTGATCGTCATTCCGCTGTTGATGGCCGTGATAGCGATGGCGCTCATTGCCTTTGGTGGTTCAACCGTCGTTACAGCGGTGCTGCTCGGGTTGTGGGGTCTGGTGGCGACGGCGGCGCCGGTGGGCTGGTGGACATGGCTGGCGCGAACCCTGCCGGATGCCGCCGAAGCGGGCGGCGGTCTGATGGTCGCGGTGGTGCAGTTCGCTATCGCCTCGGGTGCGATTGTCGGCGGCGTGCTGTTTGACATGAGCGGCTATCGCGCGACGTTCGAATCCAGCGCCGGGCTGCTCGTCGTTGCGGCGGTGCTGGCGTTGCTCGCGGCGCGAGCGGCGTCACGGGTGCCGCAGCCATCGATGAGCCTGACCTGACTCGTCGTCCCGAATCCTCAAACGACAAAAGCCCGCTTTCAAAGCGGGCTTTGTTGTGTAGCCATACCAATTACTTTTGCTGTGCAGTCAGCGCCGTATAGCTGTTCATCAGGTTGCGGTAGTTGGGAATACGCTGTGACAGCAGGTTACCGAGGCCTTCGATGTCGTTGCGCCAGTCGCGGTGCAGCTCACAGGCCACCGAGAACCAGTTCATCATTTGTGCGCCAGCCTGGGTCATGCGGCTCCATGCGGCTTGTTGCACGGTGGTGTTGAAGGTGCCCGAAGCGTCGGTGACCACGAACACATCAAAACCTTCCGCCAGTGCCGACAGGGTCGGGAACGCTACGCAAACATCGGTGACCACACCGGCAATGATGATTTGCTTGCGGCCGGTGGCCTTGATCGCTTTGACGAAGTCTTCGTTGTCCCAGGCGTTGATCTGGCCCGGGCGAGCGATGTACGGCGCGTTCGGGAACATCTCTTTCAGTTCCGGGACCAGCGGGCCGTTCGGGCCTTGTTCGAAGCTGGTGGTGAGAATGGTCGGCAGTTCGAAGAACTTCGCCAAATCGGCCAGGGCCAGCACATTGTTCTTGAACTCGTTGGGCGAGAAGTCCTGCACCAACGAAATCAGACCGGTCTGGTGGTCAACCAGCAGCACGATGGCGTCGTCTTTGTTCAGGCGGTTGTAGGTTGGAGTGGTCATGGTGGGCATCCCTTTTCAAGTTTGAAGTTTGTTGTTGCGTTCAAGTTGGGTACAGATTACTGACCCATCGAAAAGGGATAAATCGGCTGAAAGGCGTTTCACCGTCCACTCAAACGAGACAATCCACACCCGCTGATCAATGCCATTAGTCCACGCACTGTTAAGTTCATGGAACACATCGATGCACCCGGCATCACTCGTCTTGCAACTTACCCACTTCATCTGTCCGAGATTGTGGAGGTATTTATGCCTGTCGATATCAGCCGTTTGCGTATCACCACGCCTGTCGCCACTTCGCCCACCAACCCGGTCGCACTGGAGTTGATGGGCGATGAGGCGTTGTTGCGTTTTCCTGAAGTCATCAGCCGCCAGCCCGATGGCAGCATCCGTTTCAGCGCACCAACCCTTGGCGCCTCTAGCAAAAGCACTCATCGCACGCGCTGCGAATGGAAAGAGCCGGTGTACTGGACGCTGGAAAGTGCGGCGCTACACGTCAATCGCCAACGCATGACGCTCACACAAGTCAACTCCGCGCAAAAAGTGGTGATTGCGCAGATGCACGTCAAGGACAACGACAGCCCGGCGATCAAGGTGTTCTGGAACAAGAACAAAATCACCTGGGGCTTTCGCCAGAGCTTCAACCAGCCCGACCCGGTCAACAGCACGATCGCCAGCAATATTGGCCTCAACGTGCCCTTCACGGTCGAGATCAACGTCAGCGCAGCAGGGCTGGTCAACGTGCTGGTGACCTGCAATGGCGTGACCGCCTCGGCGCCGCCGCAGCAAATGGACAGCAGTTGGGCCAGCCAGCGTTTCAACTTTCATGGCGGTGTCTACAACCAGATCGATTACAGCGCGACCACGGCTGCCACCGATGGCTCGGTCTGTCTGATCCACGACTTGTTGATCAGCCATTGATCGTTCGACCGCTTATCGGGCAACTGTAAAACAATCAAAACGATTCACGCTTTGGCGTTATCGGAATTAGTGTCCGTTGCGTTAACGGACTGCAAGTTAACCCTCACTGTTGTCGGAGAACCATCATGACTACCGGTAATAAGAATCAGGGCAATAACAAGACCTCCACCAGCGATAAAAAAGGCTCGTCGGGCAGCGGCAATGGCGGCAACTTTGCCAACGACCGCGAAAAAGCCTCGGAAGCCGGCCGTAAGGGCGGGCAACAGAGCCATGGCGGCGGACGCAAGTCGTAAGCGCCAGTTCGGGGGCGGCCTCGCTGCCCCTTTCATATTGAGGTCTGCCATGAAAGCGCCTGTCGAAAATCACCACTGCGCCATGCAAATGGAAAAGGCTGAAGAGCCTGCCCACGAAATGGAGCTAAGCTCTCCTCCAGGCCTGACAGTGGCAGAGGATCAGCCTCAACAATCTGTCAGCGCGCCAGAGCCGCCGCGCCCTGTTCCCGCGGTGGCGTCGCGCAGTTGCTACGAGCGCCTGCAAGGCGCCGCTCAGGCCGAGCGCCAGTGCGGGGCGACGCACACCCGACCTGTTTGCGAGCGCGGTTACTGAGCAAGCCAGTCAAAGCAGTCTGTTGACCCGCATCGTCAAAACGCCATTAAACAGCGAGGTGACTCATGCCCGTTCACGTCATCAATTTCACGGGGCCGATCAACGCCTCCACCTGCGGCCAATTGATCGACAAAGCCTCCGTCGCCGTACAACAAAAAGCCTCGAAGCTGATTGTTAACATCGCCACGATGGGTGGCGAATGCAGTTACGGTTTCACCATGTACAACTTTCTCTTGTCGCTGCCGATTCCGGTGCACACGCACAATCTGGGCACGGTCGAGTCGATGGGCAACATCGTGTTTCTTGCCGGCGAGCGCCGCTCGGCGTGTACCCACAGCAAGTTTCTCTTCCACCCTTTCCACTGGCATTTGCAGGGCGCGGTCGATCATTCGCGCATGTCGGAATACGCCATGAGCCTGGATTACGACTTGTACCTGTATGCGCGCATCGTCGCCGAACGCACGGAAGGTGCCCGGGAAACGCTGGAGACCGAGAAATACCTGACGGCGGCCCCGCGCATCATCGACCCTTCGCAGGCCATGCTGTGTGGCTTGATCGACGCGATCGAGGCGCCGGTGATTACGGCCGAATCAGTGAATTCGATCATTCACGGCTGACGGCCCCGCAGTTGCCCTTCAGCCCTGCCCTTCGAACCAGCGAGGTCATCTTTTCTTACACCTTTTATGGCGCTATCCCGCACCATCCAGCGATCCGTGGCCGGCGCCTGCCTGCAGTTTGGTATCATGCGCCGCTTTTACGGTTAACCCCCCGCCAGTCCTGTCGACTGACGGGCTGCAAAAGGCGGTATTAGATGACGGCTTTGTTGACTCGCCGCAAGGTACTTGCGGGAATGGGCGTGCTCGGGCTGGGCCTGCTCGCCGGCTGCGACACCCGCGGCCAACTGTCGTACAAGTACGGCAAGGATCTGAGTAACAAGATCATGGGGCGCACCTTCAAACTGAAGAACACCGACGGCGAAACCATGACGCTGTCGAGCTTTCGCGGCATGATGCCGATGGTGTTCTTCGGTTTCACCCAGTGCCCGGCCGTGTGCCCGACCACCCTCGCCCGCGCGGCGAAGATCAAGAAGCTGATGGGCGCCGACGGCGATCGCTTGCAGGTGATCTTCATCACCCTCGATCCAGAGCGCGACACCCCTGAAATTCTCGACGCCTACATGAAAGCCTTCGACCCGACCTTCGTCGCGCTGTACGGCACGCTTGAGGAAACCCAGGCCACGGCCAAGGAATTCGACGTGTTCTACGAGAAGGTTCCGGCCGGCGACACCTACACCATCTCGCACACCGCGACCAGTTACGTCTACGACTCCAACGGCGGTTTGCGCCTGGGGCTGTCCACATCGCTTTCGGCAGAACAATGCACGGAAGATTTGCTCACTGTTATGGAGGTCTGCTGATGCGTCCTGTCTTGAACCACATCAAACGCGCTGTACTGGGTCTGTCGTTGCTGGGCCTGGCTTTTCAGGCCGCGGCGCAAACCACAGTCGACGACGCTTGGGTCCGCGCCACCGTGCCGACCCAGACCGCCAGCGGCGCGTTCATGACCCTGACCGCTGACAGCGACAGCAAGTTGCTCAGCGTGGCTTCACCAGTCGCCAAAGACGTGCAGATCCACGAAATGACCATGAAGAACGACGTCATGAGCATGGGCCCGGTGAAATCGGTCGACCTGCCGGCGGGCAAAGCGGTCGCGTTTGATCCCAATGGTTATCACGTGATGTTGATGGGGCTGACCGGTCAGCTCAAGGAAGGCGAAAGCGTGCCGCTGACCCTGACCGTGGAAAACGCCAAGGGCGAGAAAGAGACCCTCGAGGTGAAGGCGCCGGTGCGTGCGCTGACCAACATGCAAGGGCACGATCACAGCAAGATGCATTGATTGCCGAGTGATCTGAAAGGGGCGGCTTGATTGATCAGGCTGCCCTTTTTTGTGTCTGATGGCCGACCCGGAATTTCACGTCAGTGAATATCGTAAAAGCACATTGACGATAATCGAAACGCTCGACGGTTTATCCGCCTTAACAGCGCCATGCTATTCTCCGACAGAGCAAATGAGGGGTTAAAAAATGACCGAATCAGCCAGTGACAGCGTTGCGAACGAAGTCCGCAAACTCGCTAAAAAGCACAGGGTCGGCGCCGACCGTGACGGTCTGAGTTGCATGGCTGCGACGATTACGCGGCTCGCCGGAGATGCCGTTGAGTTGGACGGTATTGAGCAATTGCTGGTGAACCTGAAACGTAAGGGTGTCCTCAACAAGGCAGAGATGATGGTCTTGCAAGGACGTTACCTCCAGGAAAAACGGCGTTCGAAAGAGCAACTCAGCGCATGACGTTCGACCCCTTTGGCGACTTCGACACTGAAGGCTACCTTCGAAACTCGCTCAAGTTGAAAGATTCTGTTGAAGTCACAGAATCGGAACACCTTTCTTTCGAGGCCAGTATCGAAGACGCGCTTGCTCACTTGGCGAAAAAAAGACCTATCGATTACAAAGCGGTACTCAAAACCCACGAAATCTTGTTCTCCGGTTTCTACCCTTGGGCAGGGAAGGACAGAAATGAGCTGGTTCCCCATTTGGCGGTAGGCATTTCCAGCCGTGACGAATGGCCCGGCGTAATCGGCGGTATAAAGGGGCTGGACGGGTTGGATAAGGAAGGGATCATCTACGCGAATCTCGACAATCCTGATATCCAGCAACTATATAAGACTTACAGAACGCAGCCCATCGAGTGACCAAGCAAAAAGCCTGCTGTTAACGCAGGCTTTCTTTTGTCTGGCCGCCGGTCCCCTTTTGCATTCTCGCTGCGTCACGCGAACCTGAGTGCGTGCTTATCGCATTCGCGCTTGATTAAACGCATGTTGAAACGTTGTACTAGGATAGGATCCAAACCTGCAGGAAATTTTACCGGCCAGGGAGCTCACGCCGGGACTGCAAGGATACGAGCCGCTCAATGCCACTCACGGATGAAGACATGAACTCACACCTGTTTCCGCACATCGGCAAGGTCATTGCCAGCACCGGCAGCCGCCATTTCCCGCGCATGCTGCATGACCTGATTCGCACGCAACTGGCGGTGGACGCTACGCATATCCGGCAGATGCGTGTCGAACCGGTGACGCAGCGCTGCGAACCCGAACCGACGAGGGAGGCGGCGTTACGCGCCGACACGCTGTTCAGCGAACACAGCGACCGGCCGCCGCCCGAGACATCGCCAACCGTCGCCGACGCTGCGCAATTGCACCTGACCCGGCGCAAGGACGGTTACCGTTACGTGATTTCGGTGTACCGCAACGATCAGTCGGAACGCTTTTCTGCCCAGGAACGCAGCCTGCTGCAGGACATCTCGCCGGTACTGCTGCCGATGGTCGAAAAACACATCAACGCCGTGCAGCCGCTGGAGATCGACTCGCAAACGCTTGCACCAAACGCCGAAACCAGCGGCCTGGAGACCCTGCGCCTGCGCTTCAACGAGCGCTTGCAGCAACTGGGTTTGAAGCTGTCGAACCGCGAAAGCGCGGTGTGCATCGGCCTGCTCGCCGGGCACACCGCGCCGGAACTGGCCGCGCAGCTGCAGCTCAAGGTCAACACCGTGGAAAGCTACCTCAAGCGCGCGGCGATCAAACTGGGCATCAGCGGCCGGCATTCGTTGATGAAGTGGATGTATTCGCCGCAGGACAGCGCGGCAGCCCCCACCCCCTGACCCAGCGCGATCAATCCCGCGCCAGCGCTTCGATCGGGTCCAGCCGTGAAGCGTTGCGCGCGGGCACGAAGCCGAACACCACGCCGATCAAGGTCGAACAGAACACTGCGGTCAGCACCGAGCCCATGGAAAACACCATCTCCCATTCCTTGATGAACACCGAGAACAGATGGCCGATGGCATACGACAGGGAAATGCCGATGGCGCCACCGAGCAGACAGACCATCACCGCTTCCACCAGAAACTGCTGACGAATGTCCGACTGGCGCGCGCCCACCGCCATGCGAATGCCGATCTCGCGGGTCCGTTCGGTCACGGAAACCAGCATGATGTTCATCACGCCGATGCCGCCGACCACCAGCGAAATCACCGCAATCAGTGACAATAGCAACGCCAGCGAGCGGCTGGTTTTCTGCACGGTCTGCATGATGCTGTCGAGGTTGTTGGTGAAGAAATCCTTGCTGCCGTGACGCTGCAGCATCAACTTGTTGACGTTGTCCTCCACCACTTTGCTCGGCTGGCCGTCCTTGATGCGCACGCTGATGCTGTCCAGATAGCGCTGGCCGAGCAGGCGCCCGGCAGCGGTTTCGTAGGGCACCCAGACGTTGAGTGACTTGCTCGCGGCAAACAGGTTCTTGTTCTCCGCCGCGACACCGATCACGGTGCACGGCAGATTACCGATCAGGATTACCTGCCCCAGCGGATCGACCTGCTCGCCGAACAGGCGCTGACGGGTCTTGTGATCGATCACCACCACCTGAGCCTGACGCCGCGCATCGCTTTCGCTGAAATGAATGCCCGCCGCCATCTTTATCCCGCGCACCTGAAAATACAGATCGCTGACGCCGTTGACCTGGGCATCGACATCGATATTGCGGTAACGCAACAGCAGATTGCGGCCCACCACCGGTGTCGCGCTGTCGACGTAATACAGTTGATTGAGGGCCGCAACATCGGCAGGCACCAGGGTTTCGATGGCGGCGGATCGGCTGTCGCCGAAACTGGTCCCGGAATATATATCGATGGTGTTGCTGCCGATCGCCTGAATGTCCTTGAGCACATAGCGCTTGGCACCCTCGCCGATCGCCGAAATGGACACCACCGAAGTGATGCCGATGACGATGCCGAGCATGGTCAGCAAGGTGCGCATGCGGTGCGAAATCAACGCGACCCAGGCCATGTTGAAGGCTTCCTTGAACAGCCCGAGGCTGGCGACCAGACGCCGTGCTGCGGTGGCTTGCGGCGCCGCCCGGTCGTCGCTCACCGAGGCTTCGCTGTCGGGCACGTTGCGCCGGTCGCTGAGGATTTCGCCGTCGCTGACTTCGATGATGCGCTCGGCATTGGCCGCGACTTTCGGGTCGTGGGTCACCAGAATCACCGTGTGCCCGGCGGCGTGCAGCTCCTGCAGAATGTGCATGACCTCCTTGCCGCTGGTCGTGTCGAGGGCACCGGTTGGCTCATCGGCGAGGATCACTTCACCGCCGTTCATCAAGGCGCGGGCAATACTGACGCGCTGCTGCTGGCCGCCAGACAACTGGCTTGGTCGGTGCGTCAGGTGCCGTTCCAGCCCCAGCCGCGCCAACAGCTCGCGGGCGCGGGCGTGGCGTTGCGGCTCCGGGGTGCCGGCGTATATCGCCGGGATCTCGACGTTGTGCATGGCACTCAGATGCGGCAGCAAGTGATAGCGCTGGAAAATGAAACCGAAGTAGTCGCGGCGCAGTGCTGCCAGCGCCTCGCTATCGAGGTCGCGGGTTTCCCGGCCGTTGATCCTGTAACTGCCGGCGGTGGCGTAATCGAGACAGCCAAGGATGTTCATCAGCGTCGATTTGCCGGAGCCGGACGCACCGATGATCGCCACCATTTCCCCGGCGTGTATCGTCAGATCGATGTCTTTCAGCGCCAGGAATTCACGATCGCCAGCAATGAAGCTGCGGGTGATGCCACTCAGTTGCAGCAGGGCGTCGGCCATGATCAGGACCCCGCCACAGCGGACACCGGATCACCGATCACCACGCGATCACCTTCGACCAGACCTTCGTTGATCTGCACCTTGACGTTGTTGTTGATGCCGACCTGCACAGTGCGTGGCTGGGCCTGACCCTTGGCATCGAGCACACGCACCGGATAGCTGCCATCACCGTTGCGCGCGCCGAGTGCCGCCACTGGAACCATGAGCACTGACTTCGCCGTGTCGAGCACCACGCGCACCTGCGCGGTCATGGAAATGCGCAAGCGATGATCCGGGTTCGGCACCTCGAACAATGCGTTGTAGAACACCGCGGTGTTCTGCTTCGGCGTGCCGGCCGGCGGGGTTTCGAGGAAGTTCTGCGGTGCCGGCTCAGTGCCGCGCAGCTTGCCGTAATAACGCTTGTCTTCACCCAGAATGGTGAAATACACCTCCTGCCCCGGCGCGATGTGAATCACATCCGCTTCCGACACCTGCGCCTTGACCGTCATGGTATCCAGATCGGCCAGCTTGAGCAGGATCGGCGCCAACTGGTTAGCGATCACTGTCTGCCCTTCCTGCGTAACGATGCCGACCACATCGCCGTCGATGGGCGCAATGATCCGTGTATAGGCCAGGTTGACCTTGGCGGTGTCGATCTGGATATGCGCACTCTTGATCTGCGCCTCCAGTGACAGCAGATTGGCCTGCTGCACTTCGTAATTCGACTGCGCGGTTTCGAAATCCTGGCGGGAGATCGACGCGTCTTCCTGCAAGTTCCGGTAACGCTCGAACAAGGCCTTGGTCTGGCGCAGTTGCGCCTGGGTCGCACGTTTTTGCGCTTGCAGGTTTTCTTCATCGACCTGGGCCTGACGCAGGGTGTTCTGCAACACCAGTGGATCGATTTCCGCCAGCCACTGGCCCTTCTTCACCTTGTCGCCCACCTTGACCTTGAGCGACTTCAATTGCCCCGACACCTGCGCGCCGACATCGACCTGCTTGATGCCCTCGAGCAACCCGGTGGCGAGCACCGCGTTCTCGATGTCACCGCGTTCCACCGTGGCCGTCAGGTACTGCGGCGCTTGCGCCGGCGCCTGTACCGCGTACAGCAACAAGCCGGCGACCGCCGCCAGCGCTACACCCAAAGCGACTTTGCGCAACTTCGACTTTTCCATAAATAAACCACAAATCCGTTCAGGGTTGAGCCCGGCCAGCGGCCGGGCTGCAAGACGTACACATCGATCAGGAGAACATTGCCTTGGCCGGTTGCTTGTGACCCTCGTGCCACCACGCGGCGAAACTGAACACGTTGGGCGCCTTGAGCAAGGTGAAATGGTTGCCCGGCCCGTACCACACCGTCAGATCCGCGACCTCGCGGCGCCAGCCTTCAACCATCGCCGCTTGCTCGCGCTGATTGCCCGCCGCATCGAGCGTCGGATCGTCCACCAGCGCCAACCGCACCGGGCCGCTGTAGCGCTGACGCGGTTGATACACCGTGCGCAACGCACTGGCGAACGTGCGCGTCGAGCCGAGCAAAGACTGCGGCGCAGATCGCGCCGACAGCACGCCCGCACGCACCATGCCCTCGTGCAGCAGACGTAGTTGCGTGGCGTCATCGGCTGCGGCAA
This sequence comes from Pseudomonas sp. 15C, assembly GCF_055484735.1. Classification (NCBI taxonomy): domain Bacteria; kingdom Pseudomonadati; phylum Pseudomonadota; class Gammaproteobacteria; order Pseudomonadales; family Pseudomonadaceae; genus Pseudomonas; species Pseudomonas sp. 15C. The sequence goes on from NZ_JBUDGD010000039.1 coordinate 12,160, forward strand.
ACATCTCGGCATCGATGCCCAGTGAGGTGCCGGCCGACAGTTGCAGCGCCTCGATCAGCCGCTGTAACGCCGCGGTTGCGGTGTAGGGTTTGCCAACGACGCCGTTGCCGCCGGGTGACTCACTGTCGATCAGCGTCAGCGACGCCACTTCGCGCCCGTCGGCCTGTAATTGCGCGGCCAGGGCGTGCGCCACCCAGCCACCGAAGGAGTGCCCGAGCAGATGGACAGGGCCTTGCGGATAGAGCTGCTCGATCGCCCGCCGGTAACAGCGCGCCGCCGCCTCGACCTGACTGTGCGGCACCGCGTCGCCTTCCAGCCCGCGCGGTTGCAGACCATGCACCGGCCACTCGGGGCCGAGGGCTTCGGTCAGCTGAATGAAGCCGGTAACACTGTCGCCGGCCCCCGGCACGCAGAAGATCGGCGCCCTTGCACTGTCGCCAGTCTGGATGGTCACCAGCGGTTGATAGACCGGCAATGTCGGCACCTTTGCTTGCACCAGTGCCTGGCTGAGCGCCTGACCCAGCGCTTGAATATGCGGGGCTTTCATCATGTTCTGGTGATCGCCGGGCACGTCGATGCAACGCAACTCGGCATTGGGCAATTCTTCGGCCCAGCCGAGGGTCGGGCTGAGCTGCGCCATCGCCGCCGAACGTTGCTGTGCGCGAAACACATGCAGCGGCACCGGCAGCGGACTGACCCGGTAATGCGCCAGCGCATGCCCGTGGGCAACCTCGCGATCCAGGTAATGCCAGGTATCGGCTGCCGAGGCTGCTGCCAGCTCCGGATGGAGCAATTGCTGCTGCTGGCAGCGCTCCAGCAGGTCGGCGAACGTCAGTGCGTCCAGCTCGGTTTGCAACGCGGCCAGCGCCGTCAATCCACGCTGACCATCCTCGCCAAGGCCCAGCCAGTGCGCGGTGCAATGCAGGAGCAACTGACGTTTGTGCACGTGGGCGTCGTTCCAGCGCGCCTTGTGCGGATCGGCCAGACGCGGCACGTAGCTGTCGATCAGGCCGATGAACTCAACGACTTCGTCCTGCCCCAGCAATTGCTGCGCGACTTCATAAGCCAGTACACCGCCGAACGACCAGCCAGCCAATCGATAAGGCCCGTGAGGTTGTCTGTCGCGAATGATCCCGGCCATGCGTGTCGCCAGGCATTCGAGGGTGCGCAATTGCGCCTGGCCGAACTCGATACCGGGCAGACCGTAGATCGGGAAATCACCCTCGATATGACGGCCCAGCGCCGGAAAATACACATCGCGGCCGCTGAATTCATGCACCAGAAACAGCGGCGTACCTTGACTGCCCGCGCGGACCACGATGAGCCCCGGCTCCGCCTCGCTGATCCCGTCACGCTCAGCGAGCAGCGCAGCCATCGCCTCAATGCTCGGCTGCTGGAACAACTCGGCGAGGGTCATCGGCAGACCGGCCTGCTGCATCTGACTGACCAGCCGCACCGCCAGCAACGAATGCCCGCCCAGTTCGAAGAAATTGTCGTGACGACCGACCCGGTCAACCTGGAGGATTTCGCTCCACAATCCGGCGAGACGGATTTCCAGCGCGTTACCCGGCGCCTCGTACACGCGGTTGAGCAAAGCCTCCTGGGTCGGCTCCGGCAAGGCCTTGCGATCGACCTTGCCATTATTGTTCAGCGGCAGATTCTCCAGCCGCACCCACGCCGAAGGCACCATGTATTCCGGTAAGCGTGCCTGCAACAACGCGCGCAAGGTGGCGCTGTGCAGTTCGGCATCGTCAGCGCTGAAATAGGCCACCAGACGGGTGGTTTGCGCGCCGTCACGCCGCGCCAGTACCACGGCTTCCCTGACCCCGGGACAGCTGAGCAGACGGTTTTCGATCTCGCCCAGCTCAATGCGGAAGCCGCGGATTTTCACCTGATCGTCATTGCGACCGATGCACTCAAGCTGCCCCGGCGCCAGCCAGCGCACCAGATCGCCGGTGCGGTACATCACCGCGTCGGGCCTGCCGCTGAACGGGTCCGGGAGAAATTTCTCTGCGGTCAGCTCGGGCCGATTCAGGTAGCCCAGGGCAACGCCCTGCCCGCCGATGTACAACTCACCGGTCACGCCGAACGGTACCGGTTGCTGGAAGGCGTCGAGCACATAGACCTGGGTGTTGGAGATCGGCCCGCCAATCGACACGCTGTCGGCCTCATCGGCGACATTCTGCACGGCAAACGTGGTGGCGTAAGTGGTGGTTTCCGTCGGGCCATAGCAATGCACCAGACGCACATCCGGCGCCTCGGCGCGCAACGTGCGAAACGCCGCCGGATCGCCGCGCTCGCCGCCGCAGAGCAGGATGCGCAAGCCCTTCAGGGCGTCGGGAATCAGCTGCACATACTGGTTGAACAGTGCGGTGGTGACGAACAGGATGCTCGCGCCGCTGCGCTTGAGTTCGCCGCCGAACGCGTGCGGGTCGAGCAACGTCGCGTGATCGATGATCGCCACCCGCGCGCCGTTGAGCAGCGCGCCCCAGACGTCCATGGTGCTGGCATCGAACGCCGGATTGGAGGCAAACGCAACGCAATCCTGGCGATTGAAATCGGCGTAGCCGTTATTGATCACCAGCCGCGTGATCGCCCGATGCGGGACCATGACGCCTTTCGGCATGCCGGTAGAGCCCGAGGTGTACATGATGTACGCCAGCGACTCGGCCGACTGCGACAGATCCGGGTTATGGCTGGGCTGAGCCTCGAGCGGCAGCCGATCAAGATCGATGCGCCGTGCGGCAAAGGTCAGCGGGGTGGTGCTGTGCGTCAGCAGCGCGGCGGCCTGGCAATCCTCGACCATGAACGCCTGGCGCTCGCTTGGGGCGTGAATATCCAGCGGCACCCACGCCGCCGCGCATTTGCCGACCGCCAGTTGCGCGATCAGCAGGTCCAGCGAGCGCGGCAACAGGATCGCCACCGCGTCGCCAGATTTTACCCCGTCGCTGCGCAGATGATGCGCCAGCCGATTGGCCCGGCGGTTCAACTCGGCATAGCTCAGCGTCTGCTGGCCGTGCAGCGCTGCGACGGCGTCGGGTTGTTGCATGACCAATGTTTCGAACAAATGCTGCACGGTGTGGTTGTGCGGGTAGTCCCGTGCGGTGTCATTGAAATCCACCAGCAAGCGCTGGCGTTCTTCGTCCGTTATCAATGGCACCTGGGCAAGCAGCGCCTGATCGTTGCTGACCATGGCCTGTAGCAGTTGCTGCAGGTAACCGGCAAAACGCTGCACCGTGGTTTCATCGAACAGCGCCGTGGCGTATTCCAGCCAGCCGCCAATGCCCGCGCCGGTGTCGCCGAGGGTCAAGGTCAGATCGAACTTGGCAAAGTGGCTCGGCTCGGCCACGGCTTCCAGGGTCAGCTCACCGAGGGCCAGTGCCGGGCCGTCGCTGTTGCGCCAATTGAACATGGTCTGGAACAGCGGACTGTGCGCGAGGCTGCGCACCGGCCGGGTCAACTCCACCACTTGCTCGAACGGCAGATCCTGATGCGCCTGAGCCTGCAAGGTCAGGGTCTTGACCCGCGCCAGCAGCGCTTCGCCGGTCAGCTCGCCCGCGGTGTCGATACGCAGGGCCAGAGTGTTGACGAACAGGCCGATCATGCCCTCGACTTCGGCCCGATTGCGGTTGGCCACCGGCGAACCGATGACCACGTCGGTCTGCCCGGCCAAACGCCCGAGCAGCAACGCCCAGGCACTGAGCAAGGTCATGTACAACGTCACCCCGTGGCGCTGACTCAAGGCCTTGAGCCCGGCGCTCAGACGCTCGTCCAGTTGTAGCGCAATGCTGCTGCCGGCGTAGTCCTGCTGCGCCGGGCGCGGCCGATCCGTCGGCAAGGTCAGCAAGGCCGGCACGTCACGCAGGGTGCGTTGCCAATATTCGCTTTGGCGCTGCAACACCTCGCCGCTCAACCAGCGCCGCTGCCACACCGCGTAGTCACCGTATTGCAGGGTCAGCGCCGGCAACGGATCGTCTTCGCCCTGACTGAAGGCCCGGTACAGCGCCATCAGTTCGCGGGTCAGCACGCCCATCGACCAACCGTCGGAGATGATGTGGTGCAGCGTCAGCAGCAGCACATGATGATCATCGGCCAGACGCACCAGACGCCCGCGAATCAGCGGGTCGTCAAGCAGATCGAACGGCCCCGAAGCCTCGCCCTGAATCAGCGCCTGTAACGCCTCGTCCGCCTGTGGGTGCTGGCGCAGATCCTCGACCCGCAACAGCAGGCCGCTGTCGACCGGCGCGATCAGCACCTGAGCGTCGCCAGCGAGCGGTGCGAAGCGACTGCGCAACGTTTCGTGGCGGGCGACGATACGGGCCAGCGCGCGTTGCAGGGCATCGTCGTCCAGGGCACCGCGCAAGCGCAGGGCAATCGGGATGTTGTAAGCAGTGTTGGCGCCCTCCATCTGCGCCAGAAACCAGAAGCGCTGCTGCGAAAACGACAACGGCAGCGCCGTTTCACGCGATGCCGGCAGGATCGGCGGTTGCGTGCAGCGCCCGGCTTCGGTCAATACCTGCGCCACCGCTGCCAGCTCGGCGTTGGCAAACAGATCGCTGAGCACCAGCTCGACGCCGAGTCGCTGGCGCACCTGCGCAACCATGCGCATCGCCAGCAGCGAATGCCCGCCCAGCTCGAAGAAATGGTCTTCGCGCCCTACCCGCTCGACCTGCAGCACATCGGCCCAGATGTCGGCCAGGGCGATTTCCACTTCCCCTTGCGGTGCGGCGTATTCACGGGTGAACACGGCCGAGCGCTCAGGCTTGGGCAAGGCCTTGCGGTCGAGTTTGCCGTTGGCGGTCAGCGGTAATCCGTCGAGTTTGACGAAGGCAGACGGCACCATGTATTCCGGCAACTGCGTCAGCAACAACGCGCGCAATTCCCCAACGGCCAATGCCTGCACCTGCGCCTGCTCGGTGAAATACGCCACCAGGCGCGGCTGTCCCGGCTGATCTTCGCGCGCCAGCACGACCGCCTCCTGAATCCCCGGCAACTGATTGAGGCGATTCTCGATCTCGCCCGGTTCGATGCGCACGCCGCGAATTTTCACCTGGTCGTCATTGCGTCCCAGGTACTCAAGCGTGCCGTCGCTGCGCCAGCGCGCGAGGTCGCCGGAGCGGTACATGCGCGCCTGCGCTGCACTACTGAAGGGATCGCGCAGGAAGCGTTCGGCCGTCAGCTGCGGCTGGTTCAAGTACCCCCTCGCCACACCTCTGCCGCCAATGTACAGCTCGCCGACCGCGCCAATCGGTACGGGGCGATGTTGCTCATCGAGCAGATACACCGTGGCATTGCTCACCGGTTTGCCGATGTGCAAGGCGTCATCGCTGTCGATGCGTCCGGAGGTCGCGACCACTGTGGTTTCGGTCGGGCCGTAATTGTTGATCACGTCGAAACGCTGGTTGCGCGAGAACTGGCGCAAGCGGTCGCCGCCGATCAGCAGCGTGCGCAACGTCGGGTGTTCCAGGTGTTGGCTAAAGGCGTATTCGGCCACAGGCGTGGGCAGGAAACTCACGTCCAGCGGCTGCGCGCGCCACCAGTCGAGCAACGTGTCGATGTCTTCACTGCCGTCATGCGCCGGGGCGATGTGTAGCGTGGCGCCCGCGCACAGCGCCGGCCAGATCTCCCAGGCCATGGCGTCGAAGCCGAATCCCGCGAGGCTTGAGGTGTGACGGCCGGCACACAGGTCGAAGGCCGAACAGTGCCAATCGACCAGGTTCGACAGCGTGCCATGCTCGACCATCACGCCCTTGGGCAAACCGGTCGAGCCGGAGGTGTAGATCACGTAGGCCAGATGGCTTGCCTGCAGATTCGGCAGGTGTAGGTTGCGGGTGATGCCCAGCGGCCAGGTGCGCGGGTCGAGATTGAGCATCGGGATCGCCAGCCTCGGCAGGCGTTCACGCAGATCGGCGCTGGTCAGCACCGCCACCGGCGCACTGTCGCGCAGCAAATGCAGCAGGCGTTCGGCCGGGTGCGCCGGATCGACCGGCACGTAAGCGGCGCCGGCCTTGAGGATCGCCAGCAAACCGGTCAGCGCTTGCAGACCGCGGCGGGCGACGATGGCGACACGGTCATCAGGCTGCACGCCCAGATCGAGCAACTGGTGGGCCAGCGCATTGGCCTTGTGGTTCAGCTCGGCAAAGGTCAGCGACTCGCCCATGTGCACCGCGGCCAGCGCATCCGGACGCGCCAGCACCTGCGCTTCGAACCGCTGATGAACAGGCTGCGCTGGCGGGTAATCGACCTGGCTGGCATTGAACCCGTGCAACAGTTGCTCGCGCTCCTCCGCCGACAGCACCGACAACCGATTCAGCGGCGTTTGCGGCGCCTGTTCGAGTGCCGACAGCAATTGCTCGATCGCACACAACAGATAGGCGCACAGACGCTGACCGTCGACGGCGCGAGTGGCCAGCAAGGTCAGGCTGAAGCGCTCGCCGAAGTCGTCAATGCTCAGGGTCAGCGGATAATTGGTGCGTTCTTCCGAGCGCAGCACACTGATGCCCTCCCAGGCGGCGAGTGCTTCGGCGCTGGCGTTGGCGCTCGAGGCGCTGTGGCGATAGTTGAGCAGCGTGCTGAACAACGGCGATGAGGCGACCACGCCACTGCATCGCTGCGCCAATGCCAACGGCGCATGTTCGTGGCGCATCAGCGTGGTCAGCCGCGCGTGAGTGGCCTTGATCGCTTCAGCGACGGCCAGCGTGGTGATGTCGACTCGCAGCGGCAAGGTGTTGATGAAGATGCCCAGTGCACGTTCGGTGCCTTCGGCGTTGTGCATGCGCCCCATCAGCACGGTGCCGAAAACCACGCTCGCCTGCCCGGTCAGGGCACTCAGCACCTGGCCCCAACCGAGGTGGAACAAGCTCGCGACGCTGACGCCCAGGCGCCGCGCCTGTGCGCGCAAGCGGCGCTCAAGTGGCGGTTCGAGCGCCTGGCTGAATTCGACAATATCGCTGCCATCGCCGTGCACACCTTGCAGGCCATAGGGCAAGGTCGGTTGGTCGATGTCGGCGAGCATCTCGCGGAAAAACCCTTCGTGTTGCGCCTCGCTGATGCCCAGGCGCGCCTGCGCCACGTAATTGCGAAACGGCACAGGCGCGCCCAGCCGCGCGGCCTGTCCGCACAGGCAGGCCTGCAATTCCTCGCTGACCACCGCCAGTGCCGAGTGGTCCATCGCCATGTGATGGAACAGCAGCATCGCGACGATGCGCTGTTCGCGCGCGTCCCAGGCATGCGCCAGGCGCAACAGCGGCGCGCGCGTCACGTCGAGGCGGAACTGGCGAGCGTCGAAGCGTTCGTGCAGTAGGCTCAGCGCATCGCCGCCCTCAGCCTCCAGCAGCACTTCTTCCAGCGGCAGGCGGGCATCGCGCAGGACCACTTGCAGCGGCGTGTCGAGACCTTCCCAGACCACCGCCGTGCGCAGAATGTCGTGGCGATTAATGACCGTTTGCAAGGCGTCGACGAATGCCTGCAAACGCTCCGCGCCGCTGAAGGCGAAATGCGCCTGCATGACATAGGGATCACCGTGCTGCGCGCTGACGTGATGATAGAGAATGCCTTCCTGCAACGGTGTCAGCGGATAGATGTCCTGCACGTTCGCCGCCCCGCCGGGAATGCCTTCGAGCAGTTGTTCGATAGCGTCCTGGCTCAGTTGCGTCAGGGTCAGCATCGCCGGAGTGATCCGGGTGCAACCGAGCGCAATACCATTGGCCGGCACCTCGACCTGACCGACGCGGGCGGCGGAGTACCCGCCGGCCTTGATCAGTTCGATCAGCGCCGCCTTGTGCTCGCGCAACGACGCCAGCAGCGTCGGATCTCCAAGCGCCTGCTTGTTGCCATTGACGCGCAACTGGTCGTCTGTGACCGTCAATTGGATGTCGCGGGCTTTAAGGGTTGCCAACAAGGGATTCAGGCTCACAGGACGATCTCCATTCTTTCCGTGATTGCTGCGTAACCGGCCAGTGTCGGGTGCTCGAACAACGCCCGCACGTCAGCCTCCATGCCTTCCTGTTGCAGCCGGCCGACCAGACTCACCGCCAGCAGCGAGTGCCCGCCCAGCTCGAAAAAGTGGTCGTGACGGCCGACCCGTTCGACATTGAGCAATTCGCCCCACAGCCGCGCCAGGGTGATTTCCACCTCGCCGATGGGTGCCTCGTACGGCCGGCTGACGAGCGCGTCCTGATTCGGCGCGGGCAGCGCCTTGCGGTCGAGTTTGCCGTTGGGGCTCAGCGGCAGACGGTCGAGATGGATGTAGGTGGCCGGCACCATGTAGTCCGGCAAGCCGTGCAGTAATGCGGCGCGAAGGATGTCGATGTCCAGCCGCGCACCGGTGTAATACGCCACCAGGCGCTTGTCCCCCGGCACGTCTTCGCGGGCCAGCACCGCCGCTTCCTGCACGCCGTCGATGCGGGTCAGGCCCGCCTGGATTTCCCCCAGCTCGATGCGCAGGCCGCGAATCTTCACTTGATCGTCGTTGCGGCCCAGGTATTCGATATTGCCGTCGGCACGATAACGAGCGATATCGCCGGTGCGATACATGCGCGCTTGCGCCTGCGGGCTGAACGGGTCACGCAGAAAGCGTTCGGCACTCAGTTCGGCGCGATTGAGGTAGCCGCGCGCGACCTGTACGCCACCGATGTACAGCTCGCCGACCACACCTTGCGGCACCGGTTGTTGCTGCGCGTCGAGGATGTACATCCGCGTATTGGCGATCGGTTTGCCGATCGGCGTATTGTCCGGCGTGTCGTGCACCGGCCCGGCGCAATGCCACGCGGTGACGTCCACCGCCGCTTCGGTCGGGCCGTACAGGTTGTGCAACTGGCTGGCCGGCAACTGCTGTTTGAAACGCCGCACCAGACTGCCGGGCAACGCCTCCCCACTGCACATCACCTGGCGCAAGCCGGCACAGCGCTCGGTCTGGCCGTGGGCGAGAAACACGTCGAGCATCGATGGCACAAAATGCACGGTGCTGACCTGTTCGCGATCGATCAGCGCGCTCAGGTATGCCGGTTCCTTGTGCCCGCCAGGGCGGGCCAGCAACAGGCGCGCGCCGGTCATCAGCGGCCAGAAGAACTCCCACACCGACACGTCAAAACTGAACGGGGTTTTCTGCAACACGGTATCCGCCGCCGTCAACGCATAGGCGTCCTGCATCCACAGCAAACGGTTGACCACCGCACCGTGTTCGTTGGCCACACCCTTGGGCTGACCGGTAGAGCCGGAGGTATAGATCACGTAGGCCAGATGCGCCGACGTCAGGCGCTCGCGTGGCGGGTTGTCCGCCGGCATGTCGCGCCAGATGTCCTCGTCCAGATTGATCACCGGCACCGCCAGTGCGCCGGCCTGCGAGGCCGTGCTGCCCTGCACCAGCAGCGCCACCGGCGCACTGTCGGCAAGCATGCAGGCGATGCGTTCGGCCGGGTAGTCCGGGTCCAGCGGCACATACGCGCCACCCGCCTTGAGGATCGCCAGCAGGCCAACGACCATGGCGAGACTGCGCTCGACGCAGATCGCCACCCGCGAATCCGCCTGCACGCCGAGCCCGATCAGGTGATGGGCGAGGCGGTTGGCGCGCTCGTTGAGCTGTTGGAAACTCAGGCATTGAGCGTCGATCTGCACCGCGACGGCCTGCGGCGTGCGCAGCACTTGCGCTTCGAACAGCCCGTGCAGGGTTTGCTGCAAGTCGTAATCGACCGCCGTCGCGTTGAAGTCGAACAGCAAGCGCTGACGCTCGGCCTGCGGCAACACCGACAACTGCTCGATCGGTTGCTGCGGCGTCTGCTCCAACGCCTCGACCAGTGTCTGCAACGCCGTCTCCATGTAGTTACAGATGCGCAACGCACCGACCTCGGCCGAGGTGATCGCGGTGAGCCTGAAATCTGTGCCGAGATCGTCGACGTTGAGGCTCAGCGGATAATTGGTGCGCTCCTCGCTGTGCAGGGTTTCGATGCCGTGCCACGCCGGATGCGCCTGCGCAAGCGTCGCGCTGCCATGCCGATAGTTGAGCATCGCACTGAACAACGGCGCCGGTGCAGCGATTCGGCTGCAACGCTGGACCAGAGCCAGCGAGGCATGCTCGTGCGCCAGCAGGCCGGTGAGCCGCCCATGGGTGGCCGCCAGCGCGGCGCGCACCGGTTGCGCGCCGAGATCGACGCGCAGCGGGAGGGTATTGATGAACATCCCCAGTCCGCGATCCGCCCCTGCCCCGCCCTGCATGCGGCCCATCAGCACCGTGCCGAACACCACCCGCTCCTGCCCGGAAGTGGCGCCCAGCACCTGCGCCCACGCCAGATGAAACACGCTGGCGACGCTGATGCCCAGCTGTCGTGCCTGGCGGCGCAGGCGCTGTGCCAGGGCATCGGGCAGTGCCAGCGCGGCTTCCTCGTAAGTCCCCGCCGCGGTGTTGACGTCCTGCAAGCCGAACGGCAGCGTCGGCTCATCGACATCACCGAGCATGTCGCGGAAGAACTCCTCGTGCTCCGTCTCACTGACGCCCAGCCGCGCCTGTGCTACGTAGTTGCGGTACGGCGCCGCCGGCGGCAGCGAGCGCTGTTCGCCAGCGAGGCTGATCTGCATTTCTTCGCGCACCACTTCAAGCGCCGTGTGATCGAGGGCGATGTGATGGAACAACAGCAGGCCGGCCACTAGCCCGGTGCTCGGATCGCGCGCATGCAACAAGCGGATCAGCGGCGCCTGGGCGAGATCCAGCGCGCGCGTCGACAGTTGCGCGAACGCGACCTCCTCCACTGGCAACTGCGCCTCGCGCCACACCACCTGCACCGGCGCAGCCAAGCCCTGCCAGACGATCGAAGTACGCAGGATGTCGTGGCGCGCCATGACCTGACGCAACGCGCTGGCAAAGGCTTCGACCCGCTCGACACTGGCGAACATCAGCCGCGAATGCAGTACGTACGGGTCGTGTTGCCCGGCCGTGATGTGGTGATAAAGAATGCCTTCCTGCAATGGCGCCAGCGGGTAAATATCCTGCACGTTGGCCGCGCCGCCCGGCACCGTGGCGACGATGCGTTCGATGCTGGCCTGGTCCAGTTCGAGCAGGCTGAGCATGCTCGGCGTGATGTAAGTGCAGTCCGCCGCGATGCCGTTGGCCGGCACTTCGATCTCGCGGCCGCTACCGACCGCCGCTGCCAGCGCCGCCAGGGTCGGCTGGCTGAACAGCACGCGCACGTCGGTGCTCAGATCGATCTGGCGCATGCGTTCGATGACGCTGACCGCCAGCAACGAGTGCCCGCCCAGTTCGAAGAAGTTGTCGTGCCGGCCGACTTGTTCGACCTTGAGCACTTCGCGCCAGATCTGCGCCAGCGCGGTTTCCACCGGGCCTTGCGGCGCCTGGTACTGACGGCTGAGCCAGGCGCTTTGATCCGGTTCCGGCAAGGCCTTGCGGTCGAGTTTGCCATTGGTGGTCAACGGCAACGCGTCGAGACGCACGTAGGCGGCCGGCAGCAAGGCTTGCGGCAAGCGCGTCTGCAGGTGCTGGCGCAAGTCGTCGATAGCCACGGCGCCGCGCGCGGTGAACCACGCCAGCAACTGCCCGTCGCGCACCTGCGCCACGGCGTCCTGCAGCGCCGGATGACTGGCCAGCGCGGCTTCGATTTCGCCAAGTTCCACCCGCACGCCACGCAGCTTGACCTGATCGTCATTGCGCCCCAGATACTCCAGCGTGCCGTCGGCACGCCAGCGCACAAGGTCGCCGGTGCGATACATGCGCGCGTCTGGTTCAGTGCTGAACGGGTCAGCAAGAAAGCGCTCGGCGGTCAATTCATCGCGGTTCAGATAACCCCTGGCCACGCCTGCGCCGGCGACGTACAACTCGCCTTTGCCGCCCACCGGCGAAGGTTTCTGCTGCCCATCGAGGACATACACCCTGGCATTGGCGATGGGTCGGCCGATGTGCAACGCCTGCCCCGCCTCGATGCGACCCGAGGTCGCCACCACCGTGGCTTCGGTCGGTCCGTAGTTGTTGATCACCTCGAAGGTCTGATCACGCGGGCACTGCCTGAGTTTGTCGCCGCCGATCAACAGGGTGCGCAAGGTCGGATGGCCCAACTCGCGGCTGAACGCATATTCGGCCACCGGCGTCGGCAGGAAGCTCACCTGCAACGGCTGCGCTCGCCACCATTCGAGCAATTCGTCGAGGTGTTCATTGCCGATCGACGCCGGCGGCAAGTGCAGGGTCGCGCCGACACACAAGGTCGGCCAGACCTCCCAGGCCATGGCATCAAACCCGAACCCGGCAACGCTCGCCGTATGGCTGCCGGCGTGCAGGTCGAACGCTTGCGCGTGCCAGTGCACGAGGTTTTCCAGGCTGTGGTGTTCGACCATCACGCCTTTTGGCTGGCCGGTGGAGCCGGAGGTGTAAATCACATAGGCCAGATGGTTCGCAGTCAAACCGGCCACTTGCGGATTCTGCTCGGGCAAGTCCTGCCAGCGCTCGTCGCCAAGATCGATCACCGGCACGTTCACCGCGCCCGGTTCCACGCCGGACACCAGCAACGCCAGCGGTGCGCTGTCGGCCAGCAGGTAAGCGATGCGCTCGGCCGGATGCGCCGGGTCGATCGGCACATAGGCTGCGCCGGCCTTGAGCACCGCCAGCATCGCCAGCAGCATGTGCGGGCCGCGCCGGGTGGAAACCGCCACCCGCGCGTCGGGCCGCACGCCCAGCGCGAGGAGATAATGCGCGAGGCGATTGGCCTGTTGATTGAGCTGCGCGTAGGTCAGCTGTTGCTCACCCGCTTGCACCGCCACAGCCTGCGGATTGAGCAAGGCCTGGGCTTCGAAGAGGCGGTGCACGGTTTGCGCAGGCGGGAATGCCCTGGCGCTGGCGTTGAACTGGCTGAGTACTCGCTCGCGCTCTGACGGCGGCAGGATCGCCAGGCGATTCAGCGCCTGTTCGGGATTTTGCTCCAGCGCTGACACCAGCGCCGCCAGCGTGCTGTGCATCAAGTCGCAGACCCGTTGCGCGCCGACTTCGGCGGGCGTCAGCACCGACAGATCGAAGCCCTCGCCAAGATCGTTGATGCTCAGCGTCAGTGGGTAATGACTGCGCCCCTCGTGAGCGAGAAATTCGATCCCCTGCCACGCTGCCTCATCGGAATGACCCGCCGCGCTGTGGCGATAATTGAGCACCGAGCTGAACAGCGGCGACGGCGCAGCCACCGCACTGCAACGCTGGGCGAGTGCCAGTGACGCGTGTTCATGACCGAGCAGCGCAGCGAGCCGCTGGTGCACACCGCGCAGCGCCACACCGACGCCGGCCTCGGCGACATCGACGCGCAACGGCAAGGTATTGATGAACATGCCCAGCGCACGATCAGCGCCCGCACCGCCCTGCAGACGACCGAGCAACACCGTGCCGAACACTACGTTCGGCTGCCCGGCCGTGGCCGCCAGCACCTGCGCCCAGGCGAGATGGAACAAACTGGCGGCGCTGACCCCGAAGCGGCGCGCCTGCGCTCGCAAGCGCTGGCTCAACTCCACTGGCAATCCGCTGACAAACGCCTCGACGTCGTCGCCCTCACTTTCCACTTCGCGCAGACCGAACGGCAAGGTCGGCTCGTCGATGTCGCCGAGCATCTCTGAAAAGAAGGTTTCGTGTTCCTGCTCGCTGACGCCGTGGCGAGCCTGCGCCACGTAATTGCGGTATGGCGCGGCGGCTGGCAGCGGCTCAATGGCACCGAGCAGACTGGCCTGCATTTCCTGACGCACCACCGCCAGCGCGGTGTGATCGAGGGCGATGTGATGGAACAGCAGCATGGCGACGACGCGTTTGTGCACGGGATCGGCGGCATACACCAGGCGCATCAGCGGCGCCTGGCCGAGATCGAGGCGCCATTGGCGGGCAGCGAAACGCGCTTGCAACTGGGCGAGCACGTCACCCTCTGCCGCGTCCAGCGCCACGCCGTCGACCGCTAATGGCGCACGCCGCCAGACCACTTGTTGCGGACTCGGCAGCCCTTCCCAGACCACGCTGGTGCGCAGAATGTCGTGGCGCTCGATGACACATTGCAGGGCGTGGACGAAGGCGTACAGGCGGTCGATGTCGGCAAACGCCAGACTCGATTGCAGCAGATACGGATCGCCCTGGCCGGCGCTGAGGTGGTGATAAAGAATGCCTTCCTGCAACGGCGCCAGCGGATAGATATCCTGCACGTTGGCCGCGCCGCCCGGAACCGTGGCGACGATGCGTTCGACACTGGCCTGATCCAGTTCGCTGAGGCTCAACATGTCGGCGCTGATGTGGCGGCAGTCGGCGGCAATGCGATTGGCCGGCACCTCGACTTCGCGACCGCTGCCCAGCGCAGCCGCCAGTGCGGCGAGGGTCGGCTGGCTGAACAGCACGCGAACATCGGCACTCAGCCCGAGCTGGCGCAGACGTTCGATCAGGCTCACGGCAAGCAGCGAATGCCCGCCAAGCTCAAAGAAATTGTCGTGACGGCCGACCTGCTCGACCTTGAGCAGATCGCTCCAGATCTGCGCCAGCGCCTGTTCCAGCGCACCTTGCGGCGCGGCGTATTCATGGCTGAGCCAGGCGCTGTGATCCGGCTCCGGCAAGGCTTTGCGGTCAAGCTTGCCGTTGGCGGTCAGCGGCATCGCCTCGACGCGCACGTAAGCGGCAGGAATCAGCGCCTCCGGCAATCGGCTCTGCAGGTGCCGACGCAAGTCGGCAATATCTACTGCGCTGCGTTCGCTGAACCAGGTCAGCAAGCGCCCGTCACGCACCAGCACCACCGCGTCTTGCACGGCGCTATGCGCGCGCAGCGCGGCTTCGATTTCCCCCGGCTCGATGCGCACGCCACGCAGTTTGACCTGATCGTCATTGCGCCCCAGGTACTCGAGCGTGCCGTCTGCGCGCCAACGGGCGAGGTCACCGGTGCGGTACATACGCGCGTGCGGTTCATCGCTGAACGGGTCGTCGAGGAACATCTCGGCGGTCAATGCCGAGCGATTCAGGTAACCGCGCGCGACGCCGGCGCCGCCGACGTACAACTCGCCCTGCACGCCGACGGGCACCGGTTGTTGCCGACTGTCGAGCAGATAGACTTTGCCATTGGCAATCGGTCGACCGATGTGCAACACCTGCCCGGACTCGATTCGCCCCGACGTTGCCACGACCGTGGCTTCGGTCGGTCCGTAGTTGTTGATCACCTCGAAGGTTTGATCACGCGGCAACTGCCGCAGCTTGTCGCCGCCGATCAACAGCGTGCGCAGGGTCGGGTGGCCTAGCTCGCGGCTGAACGCATATTCGGCGACTGGCGTCGGCAGAAAGCTCACCTGCAACGGCTGCGCCTGCCACCACTCGAGCAACTCATCCAGGTGTTGATTGCCGATCGAGGCCGGTGGCAGGTGCAGGGTCGCGCCCACGCACAAGGCCGGCCAGACCTCCCAGGCCATGGCGTCAAACCCGAACCCGGCAACGCTGGCCGTATGGCTGCCAGCCTGCAGGTCGAACGCTTCAGCGTGCCAGTGCACCAGATTTTCCAACGTACGGTGTTCGACCATCACGCCTTTTGGCTGGCCGGTGGAACCGGAGGTGTAGATGACATAGGCGAGGTGCGCCGGGGTCAGCGCCGGCAATTGCGGGTTGGCGTCGGACAAATGCGCCCAGCCGTCGCTGTCCAGATCGATCCGCGGCACCGTGCCGAGCAAGCCGCAGGTTGCGGTCTCGGCGAGTACCGCCAGCGGCTCGCAGTCCTGCAACAGATAGGCGATGCGCTCGCGCGGGTGAGCCGGATCGACCGGCACATAAGCCGCGCCGGCCTTGAGAATCGCCAGCAGCGCCACGAGCATCTGCGGACTGCGGCGCAGGCACACCGCGACACGGTCATCCGGCTGTACGCCGAGACCGATCAGGTGGTGGGCCAGGCGGTTGGCGCGCTGATTCAGCTCGGCATAACTCAGACGCCATTCGCCCTGCACCGCCGCCCACGCCTGGGGATTGGCCAGTGCTTGCGCTTCGACCAGACGCTGCACCGTCTGCGCTGGCGGGACTGGCCGCGCGGTGGCGTTGAAGCCGAACAACACCTGCTGGCGTTCGCCCGGCGAGACAATCGACAACTGCTGTACGGGCAGCTGCGGCGAGTGTTCGAGTGCATTCACCAGACTGTGCAACGCGGTCTGCAAGTAATCGCACACCCGCGCGCCGTCCACTTCAGGCACAGCCTGCACATTCAAGAGGAAACCGTCACCGAGGTCATCGACGCTGACCACCAGCGGATAATTGCTGCGTTCGCGCGAGCAGAGAATCTCGATGCCATCCCATTTCACCGCGGCCGTGTCCGCCGGACTGTGGCGGTAATTGAGCAGCGTGCTGAACAACGGCGAGGTCGCCGCGACAGCGCTGCAGCGCTGGGCCAAGGCCAGTGAAGCCTGCTCATGCCCGAGCAACTGCGCCAGGCGTTGATGGGTCGTGAGCACGCTGTCCTGCACCGAGTCAGCGGCAACCGTGACGCGCAACGGCAAGGTGTTGATGAACATGCCCAACGCGCGATCCGCGCCCGCGCCGCCCTGCATGCGCCCCAGCAGCACGGTGCCGAACACCACGTCCTGCTGGCCGGAAACCTGCGCCAGCACTTGCGCCCAGGCCTGATGCACGAGGCTGGCAATGCTGATCCCCAGATGCCGGGACAACTCGCGCAGGCGCCGGCCAAGACCTGCGTCGAGGGGTAACTGGCTGTCGACGCTGGCACTGCCGTCACCGAGCACATCCTGCACACCGAACGCCAGCGTCGGTTCGCTGATGTCGCCCAGCATGTCGCGGAAGAACTCTGCGTGCGCTTGGTCATCCGCGCCCGCACGGGCCTGAGCTACGTAATTGCGGTATTGCACCGCTGGCGGCAGATTGTTCGTGCGCCCTTGCAGCAGGTCGCTCATTTCCGCCACCAGCACCTCCAGCGCGGTGTGGTCGAGGACGATGTGATGCATCAGCAGGATGCCGACCCAGCGCTGCCCGGCGCGGTCTTCGGTGTAGGCGAACCGCAGCAGCGGCGCGTGCTTGAGATCGAGGCGATAGTGCCGCGGATCGAAACGTGCCTGCATCTGCTCCAGCACATCGCCGGTGAGCTCGTCGGCATCGATTCGCTGAAGATGCAGGGGCGCCTCGCGCCACACTACTTGCACCGGTTCCTCCAGACCTTCCCAGACCACACTGGTCCGCAGGATGTCATGGCGGGCAATCACGCTGTTCAAGGCACGCACGAAATCTTTGATCTGCGCCAGGCCATCGAAGGCGAACTGCGCCTGCAACACGTAGGGATCGCCGCTGTGGGTGGCGAGGTGGTGATAGAGAATCCCCGCCTGCAGCGGCGCCAGCGCGTAGATGTCCTGAACATTGGCGACGCCGCCGGGCACGCTGGCCAGCACCGTGTCGATGCCGGCCTGATCGAGATCGGCCAACGGCAAATGCTCAGGGGTAATCGCCGTGCAGCCGGGTTCGATGCGATTGGCCGGTGCCGCGTGCACCTGCGGCGCGCCGAGACTGGCCGCCAACGCCGCCACGCTCGGCTGCCCGAACAGCACCCGCACATCGCAGTGCAAGTCGTGCTGACGCATGCGTTCGATCAGCCTGACCGCCAGCAGCGAATGCCCGCCCAGCTCGAAAAAGTTGTCATGCCGCCCGACCTGTTCGACGCCGAGCACGCTTTGCCAGATCTCGGCAATCAGGCTTTCCACCGCGCCTTGCGGCGGCTCGAATTCGCCTCGCGCAAACGCATCACTGTCCGGCGCCGGTAAGGCCTTGCGGTCGAGTTTGCCGTTGGCGGTCAGCGGCAAGGCCTCGAGACGCACGAACGCACTCGGCACCATGTAGTCCGCCAGCGCGCCGAGCAGCGTTTCACGCAGTTGCGCCACGCTCGGTTCTTCACCGGCATCAGCGGTCCAGTACGCGACCAGGCGCGGATCGCCGGGGCTGTCTTCGCGGGCAATCACCACCGCGTCGCGGACACCGGCGCACGCCGACAGGCGTGCCTGAATCTCGCCGAGTTCGATGCGAAAACCGCGGATCTTCACTTGATCATCGTTGCGCCCCAGGTAGTCGAGGCTACCGTCGACGGCCCAGCGCGCCAGGTCACCGGTTTTGTACAGGCGCGCGTCGGCAGCGTGGCTGAACGGGTCGCGAATGAAGCGCTCGGCGGTCAGCTCTGGACGGTTGAGGTAACCGCGCGCCACCCCCGCGCCACCCACGTACAACTCGCCGGTCACTCCGACCGGCACCGGTTCGCCGTGAGGATTGAGCACGTACAGGTGCAGGTCGGGGATTGGCCCGCCAATCGGGCTGACACCCACCAATTGCGCATCGGCAGCCTGCAACGGTCGATAGGTCACGTGCACGGTGGTTTCGGTGATGCCGTACATGTTCACCAAGCGCGTGCCGGCGTTGCCGACGCGGGCATACCACGGTTTGAGCAGCCCCGGTTCCAGTGCTTCGCCGCCGAAAATCACTTCGCGCAACGAATGCTGCAGCACACTGCGGCCCTGTGCGGCGATCAACTGGCGGAACGCGCTCGGCGTCTGGTTGAGCACAGTGACACCGCTGCGGCACAGCAACGCATAGCACTCGTCCGGCGCCCGACTGATGGTTTGCGGCACCAGCAGCAGTTGCCCGCCGAACGCCAGCGCGCCCCAGATTTCCCACACCGAAAAGTCGAAGGCGAACGAGTGGAACAACGCCCATACGTCACGCTCATTGAAGTGAAACCACTGCACAGTCGCCGCAAACAGCCGCGCCACGTTGCGATGTTCGACCATCACGCCCTTGGGCAAACCGGTAGAGCCGGAGGTGTAGATCACGTAAGCCAGATGCGCCGGGCTCAACCCGGCCATCAGCGGATTGCTTTCGGGTTCGGCGCGCAGCGACTGGCTGTCGAGATCGATCAGCGGCACTTGCAGTGTGCCGACTCGATCCCGTGTCGCGGCTTGCAGCAGCAGCGCCGCCGGGGCGCTGTCCTGCAGGGTGAAGTGGATGCGCTCCTGCGGATACGCCGGGTCGATCGGCACATAAGCCGCGCCGGCCTTGAGCACGCCGAGCAGGCCGATGATCATTTGCGGGCCACGCTCGACGCAGATCGCCACACGGTCGTCGGGGCGGATACCCAGTGCCACCAGGTGATGAGCCACCTGGTTGGCGCGGCGATTGACGTCGTCGTAGCTGAGGGTCTGCTCCTCGAACAGCAACGCCGTGGCGTGCGGGCGGGACTGGGCGTGAGCTTCGAACTGCTGGTGGATCAGCGGCGTGTCGGGGAAATGCGCGCGCTTTGTATTGACGCCGTGCAACAGTTGTTCGCGCTCGGCCGCCGGCAGAATGCGAATGCTGTGCAGCGGTGTCGGCGCGCTGGCCTGCAACGCATCGATCAGGCCTTGCAGCGTAGTCTGCAGATAAGCGGCGATGCGTTGCGCCCCCAGGCTGGCCTCGGCCAGCGCGGTGATACGCAGGTCTTCGCCCAGATCATCGATGTTGACGGTCAATGGATAGTTGGTGCGTTCGCGAGCGCCCAGCACCTGCACGCCCGGGGCGATGTCGATGACTTCGGCCACTTCATCGACGCTGCTGTGCCGGTAATTGAGGATCGCGCTGAACAGTGGCGTCGGCACCGCCACGGCGCTGCAGCGCTGGGCCAGCGCCAGTGAGGCTTGCTCATGGCCGAGCAGCGCGGTCAGCCGGCGGTGGGTCAGCAACACGCCGGCGCGCACATCATCGGCGCCGACATCCACCCGCAGCGGCAAGGTATTGATGAACATCCCCAGCGCATGTTCACCGCCCTCGCCGGCCGCCATCCGCCCAAGCAGCACGGTGCCGAACACCACCGCCGTACGCCCGGACAACTCGCCGAGCACCCGCGCCAGCGCCAGGTGCATGACACTGGCCACGCTCACCCCGAGTTGCCGCGCCTGCTCGCGCAATTGCCGGCTCAGGGCGGCGTCGAGCATCAGCGAGGCTTCTTCGATCGAGTGCCCGTCACCCTGCACGTCGCGCAATCCGCACGGCAGTGTCGGCTCGTCGATATCGGCGAGCATTTCCCGGAAGAACGCCTCGTGGGCCGACTCGTTCGCGGCCAGTCGCGCCCGCGCCAAATGATCGCGATACGGCACCGGCGCCCCCACTTGCGCGCTGTGCCCGAGCAGAAAGGCTTGCGCTTCGCGGCGGATCACGTCCAGCGCCAGGTGATCCATGATCAAGTGGTGAAAAAGCAACACGGCAACCACACGGCCATTGGCCGGATCGTCAGCAAACACCAGGCGCAGCAGCGGCGCCTGCTGCACATCGAGACGGAAATGCTGCGGGTCGTGGCGCTGCAGCAGTTGGTCGAGCACGTCGCCGCGGGTGTTCAATTCGAATTCCTGGCAATGCAATGTCGCCTGCCGCTGGACCACTTGCAGCGGTTCGTCCAAGCGGTCCCAGACAAACGCCGTGCGCAGAATGTCATGGCGGTCGATCATCCATTGCAGCGCGTCGGCGAAGGCTTGCAGGCGCTTGCGACTGGCAAAGGCGAAGCGCGCCTGCGAGACGTAGGGGTCGCCCGCCGCTGCCGATAAATGCAGATAGAG
Organism: Pseudomonas sp. 15C; assembly: GCF_055484735.1. NCBI lineage: Bacteria > Pseudomonadati > Pseudomonadota > Gammaproteobacteria > Pseudomonadales > Pseudomonadaceae > Pseudomonas > Pseudomonas sp. 15C. The sequence continues at coordinate 32,713 of NZ_JBUDGD010000039.1, forward strand.
CATGCCCTCCTGCAGAGGCGCCAGGGGATAGATGTCCTGCAGATTGGCCGCACCGCCCGGCACGCCGGCGACGATGCGGTCGAGGCTGGCCTGATCGAGCGTCACCAGAGGCAGCATGTCCGGAGTGACACGGTACGCCGGGCTCAACCAGTCACCGTTGTGCCGGGCGACCAGCTCCAGCAACTGCGTCTTGTGGGCGGCGAGGCTGTCCCACAGCTCATCGTCCAGCGCGTCGTCACCGCCCAGGATGACCAGGTCTTCATCTTCCTGTTGAAGGCGGATCGCATGGGTCGAAATAACTGCCATCAGTTCGCTGAAATGCATGAGATAACCTGCTGTAAAGACTGGAAAAAAGCTGCACGCAGTGGCGAGTCCGTGGCGACCGCGCGCAACCGGGAAAAACTAAAACATCGGCGCCGCACTGTCTGACATGGGAAGCCGGGACAAGCCCCGCTGCGCACGGCAGCGCAGACGCTTGTGCGCCGGCGCCGGGCTCGCGCAGAGATCCCTTGCCGGGTCAGATCCGGCGCTTGCGGTTGAGCTGTGGAATGGTGGTCGGCGCGATTTTTACCTTGTGCGTCTGCCGTGAGGTCTGCGCCGCCAGTGCGGCCAGCGTCGGCTGACTGAACAGCGTGCGGGCATCGACGTGCAGCCCGGCCTGACGCATGCGCGCCACCAGACTCACCGCCAATAACGAATGCCCGCCCAACTCGAAGAAATTGTCGTTGCGCCCGATCTGTTCGATGCCCAGCGTCTCGGCCCAGACCCGCGCGACCGCCTGTTCGATGTCGCCTTCGGGGGCCACGTAGGCGCGGCTGAGCAAGTGTTCGGCACCGGGGGCCGGCAACGCCTTGCGGTCGAACTTGTCATTGGGCGTCAGCGGCATGGCGGCAAGCCGCACGAACGCGGCGGGCACCATGTATTCGGGCAATTGCTGCAAGACGTGCTCGCGCAGCGCCTCGATCGAAGGTGCAACGTGACCGTCAGCCACGGTGAAGTACGCGACCAGCCGCTCGTCGCGTACCAGCACCAGCGCCTCGCGAACGGCGGCATGCGCGATCAGCCGCGCTTCGATTTCTCCCGGCTCCAGACGCAGGCCACGCAGTTTCAGCTGGAAGTCGGTGCGGCCGAGGAATTCGAGGTTGCCGTCCGCCTGATAGCGCACCCGGTCGCCGCTGCGATACAAACGATCCCCGGCCACGAACGGACTGTCGACAAAGCGCTCAGCCTGTATCTGCGGCAATTGGTGGTAGCCACGCGCGACGCCGACGCCACCGATGTGCAGTTCGCCGCTGACGCCCAAGGGCACCGGCTGATCGTTGCGATCGAGCACATACAGCCGCGTGTTGCAGAGTGCCTTGCCGATCGGGATGACCCGCTCGGGCACTGGCTCGTGGGGTTCCAGAGTCCAGGCGCTGCTGTCGACCGTGGTTTCGGTCGGGCCGTAGACATTGTGCAGACGAACCCATGGCAGGCGTTCGCGCACGGCACGGGCCATGGCAACGGTCAGGTCGCCACCGCCGCAGAATACGTCGGTGAGACTGGTACAGGTGCTGACATCATCCTGTTCGAGAAACTGCTGCAACAGCGCCGGGACAAACTTGACGACGCTGATACGTTGCTCGCGAATCACTTGCGTGACGTAAGCCGAATCGCGATTACCGTCAGGCCGTGCCAGCACCAGCCGCAGGCCGGCGCTCAACGGCCAGAAAATCTCCCACACCGAGCTGTCGAAGCTGAACGGAGCCTTTTGCAACAGCGCGCCGTCCGTGGTTGGCGGGCGAATCTGCGAGCCCCAGTGCATCAGGTTGCAGACACTGCGGTGCTCGATCATCACACCCTTCGGCGTGCCGGTGGAGCCCGAGGTATAGATCATGTACGCCAGATTCGATGCACCGAGATCCGGTACTTGCAGATTGTCCCTCGGCGCCTCGTCCCAGGTGCAGCGATCGAAGTCAACCACGGATACATCCGTTTCACCCAGCAGATCGCGGGTCGCCGCATGCAGCAGCACCGCCACCGGCGCGCTGTCGCGCAACATGAACTGCAAGCGCGCCAGCGGATAGTCCGGGTCCAGCGGCACGTAGGCACCACCGGCCTTGAGAATCGCCAGCAGGCCGATCACCAGTTCAACACTGCGCTCAACGCAGATCGCCACCCGCGTGTCCGGGCGTACGCCTTGTTCACGCAGGTGATGGGCCAGACGGTTGGCCTGTTCGTTGAGTTGCCGCCAGCTCAGTTGCGCCTCGCCGGCCTGCAACGCAATCGCATCCGGCCGGCGTTGCACCTGTTGTTCGAACAACCTGTGCAGCGGTTGCTCGATCGGGCAATCGACTGCGGTGGCGTTGAATCGGGTCAGCAACTGATCGCGCTCTGCCGGCGAGAGGATCGGCAGTCGGTCCAGGGGCAGATCCGAGTCTTGCTCGAGTGCCTCGACCAGCCCGCCCAGGGCAAGGTGCATGTAATCAGCGATGCGTTGCGCGCCGATGCTGGCGACCGCCCTGGCGGTCAATTGCACGCCATCGCCAAAGTCGTCGACGCTGAGGGTCAGCGGATAGTTGGTGCGTTCTTCGTTGGCCAGGGTTTCGATGCCTGGCCAGTGCGGCCCTTCGGCCTGGCCGTGCTGCCGTTCGCTGTGGCGATAATTGAGCAGCGCGCTGAACAGCGGCGCCGGCGCGGCAACACCACTGCAGCGCTGGGCCAGCGCCAGCGATGCGTGTTCGTGGCCGAGCAATCCGGTCAAGCACCGATGGGTGGCCTGCACCGCGGTTCGCCCGGGCGCTGCAACATCGACGCGTAACGGCAGGGAATTGATGAACACCCCCAGCGCACGGTCGGCACCCGCGCCGCCCTGCATGCGCCCCATCAGCACCGTGCCGAATACCACCCGCTCCTGCCCCGAGGTCGCCGCCAACACGCGCGCCCAGGCCAGGTGAATCAGGCTGGCGACGCTGACACCGAGCCGGCGGGCCTGCTGCCGCAGGCGGCCGTCCAGTTCGCCTGCCAGTGGTTGCTGCGATTCTTCGATACCACGGCCATCGCCTTGCACATCGTGCAAGCCGAACGGCAGCGTCGGCTCATCGATATCGCCGAGCATTTCGCGGAAAAACGCCTCATGTTCGGCCTCGCTGACGCCCAACCGCGCCTGCGCGACATAGTTGCGGTACGGCACCGCCGGCGGCAAAGGCTCGCGTTGCCCGGCAAGGCTGGCGGATATTTCGCCGCGCAGCACGTCCAGCGCAATGTGATCGAGCGCCAGGTGATGGAACAGCAGCACACCGACGACTCGTTCCTTCAACGGGTCGCGCGCCACCAGCAAGCGCAGCAGCGGTGCCTGACTGACATCCAGGCGACAGCGGCGCGCATCACAGCGCTGATGCAATTGCTCAAGCACGTCGCCCTGCGCCGGGTCGATGTCGATTTCCTGCACCGCCAGCTCGACGTGCCGCAGCACCACCTGCACCGGCGTGACCAGCCCCTCCCAGATCACAGCGGTGCGCAGAATATCGTGCCGGGCCATGACCGTACGCAAGGCGTCGGCGAAGGCCTCGACGCGTTCCAGACTGGCGAAGGCCAGATGCGACTGCAGCAGATACGGATCGCCCTGCGCGGCGGTGATGTGGTGATAGAGGATGCCGTCCTGCAAAGGTGCCAACGGGTAGATATCCTGCACATTGACCGCGCCGCCGGGCACGCTGGCGACAACGCGGTCGAGGCTGGCCTGATCCAGTGCGATCAAGGGCAGCATGTCAGGGCTGATCGAGGTGCATCCAGCGGGTATGCGATTGGCCGGCACGTCGATCTCGCGCCCGCTGCCGACCGCGGCCGCCAGCGCGACCAGCGTTGGTTGGCCGAACAACACGCGCACATCACAGCTCATGCCGAGCTGCCGCATGCGTTCGATCAGGTGCACCGCCAGCAGCGAATGCCCGCCCAGCTCGAAGAAATGGTCGTGGCGCCCGACCTGCGGCACCTGCAGCAGTTCCTGCCAGATTTGCGCCAGAGCGTTTTCGACATCGCCCTGCGGCGCTTCATAGTCGCGGCGGATCAGCGCGTCCGGCCCCGGTGCCGGCAAGGCCTTGCGGTCGATTTTGCCATTGGCGGTCAGCGGCATTGCCGTCATGCGCACATACGCCTGCGGCAGCATGGCGCTGGTCAGGCGAGCCTGCAGATACGTGTGCAACTGAAGGATATCCACCGGCCGGCGTTCGCTGAACCACGCCAGCAACTGCCCGTCGCGCGCCAGCACCACCGCTTGCGCAATCGCCTCGTGACGACTCAGTGCCGCCTCGACTTCGCCCGGCTCGACCCGCACCCCACGAATTTTTACCTGGTCGTCGTTGCGCCCCTGATATTCCAGCGTGCCATCGGCGCGCCAACGCACCCGATCGCCGCTGCGATACAGACGTGCCGCCGGGTCGGTACTGAACGGGTCGCGCAGAAAGCGTTCAGCGCTCAGGTCCGGGCGATTCAGGTAACCACGGGCAATGCCGGCGCCGCCGATGTACAGCTCCCCCGTGACACCGATCGGCAGCGGCCGCTGCTGTTCGTCGAGGACGTACACCGTTGCGTTGCTCACCGGTCTACCGATATGCAGCGCCCGTCCGGGCTCGATTCTGCCGAACGTCGCCACCACCGTGGCCTCGGTCGGGCCGTAATTGTTGATCACCTCGAACGACTGCGCGCGATTGAACTGGCGCAGCCGATCACCGCCAATCAACAACGTACGCAAGGTCGGATGCTGCAGTTTGCGACTGAAGACATATTCGGCGATCGGCGTCGGCAGGAAACTCACATCCAGCGGTCGCGAGCGCCACCACGTCAGCAGCGCATCGATGTCTTCGCTACCCTCATGGGCCGGCGCCAAATGCAGCGTCGCACCGCCACACAACGCCGGCCAGACTTCCCAGGCCATCGCGTCAAAGCCGAACCCGGCGAGACTGGACGTGTGCTGACCGGGGCCGAGGTCGAAGGCCTGACAATGCCAGTCGATCAGATTGCCCAACGCGCGATGTTCGACCATCACGCCTTTGGGCAGCCCGGTGGAACCAGAGGTGTAAATCACGTAAGCGAGGTTGGCGTCGGTCAATCCCGCCACCACCGGGTCAGCCTCGTTGGCGGTCGGCCAATCGGCTTGATCGAGCTCGATCACCGGCACCCGCAACAGCGGCAAGCGAGCGCGCAGATCACTCTGCGTCAGCACTGCCCGGGGGGCGCAATCGCTGAGCAAATAGCTCAAGCGCTCGCTCGGCTGCACCGGATCGATCGGCACATAAGCGCCGCCGGCCTTGAGCACGGCAAGCAGTCCCGCCAGCGTATCGAGACCACGACGGGCGACGATGGCGACGCGATCATCGGGTTGTACACCGAGTTCGATCAGGTGTCGGGCAAGGGCATTGGCCTGACTGTCGAGCTGGCCGTACGTCAGTGGCTGCCCTTGATGAATGGCGGCGACAGCGTCGGGGCGCTGCGCAACTTGCGCGGCGAAGCGTTGCGCAACCGTTCGGCCTTGCGCAAAGTCCACCCGCGTGTCGTTCCATTGCTGCAACTGCCGCGATTCGTCGGCGGTACTCAGGCAGAAATCCGCCGTCGACAGCTGCGGTTGCTCCAGCCCCTGCTCAAGAATCAACAGCAAGCGTGCGCCCAGCGCTTGAACGTCCGTGGCGTCAAAGTACGCCTGGTCGTAGACCAGATGCAGCCACGCCTGATCGTTGAAGCGATTGCTGCGCAGATGAATCGCCAGTGGCGTCGCTTCATGGCCATTGGAGACCTTGACGGTGTGCGCCGAGGCCGCGCCGTAACGGTAGTCGTGATCGTCCTGCTCGTACGACACCGACACTTCGAACAACTGCGCGCGATCCTCGCGCAGCAGACCCAGCGCGCGATTCATTTCACTCAGGGAAAAACGCTGGTGGCGCAGGTCCTGTTTCAGCTGAGTCGCGATGGCCCGCACCAAGTGCGCAAACGGCAAATCCTGAGCAAAATCCAGGCGCACCGCACTGACCTGGGCGAACATGCCGAGCGTTGTTTTGAAACGCGCACCCGCGCGGTTGAGAATCGGCAGGCCCACCACCCACTCGTCACGCTGCGCCGTGCGGCTGAAATACACATGCAACGCCGCCAACAGGACGTGAAACGCCGACGCCCCGAACCGTTGCGCCGCTTGCTGCATGCGTTGGTGCAGCAACGCGGGCATCGCTTGCACATGCGCCTGCGACGGCCGCGACCGTTGGCTGGAGTCCTGACGATGGCGCGGCAGCAGCAACGGCTCCGGCTGCGTATGGTACTTGTCGAGCCAATAATCGCGATCACGGGCGTGGCGATCCGACCCCTGATAGCGCGCGTCGTCGGCTATGAAATCGACATAGGACGGCGCCGACATCGCAGGTGTTTGTCCCTGGCTCAGCGCGCTGTAAATCTCGCCCAGCGACTTGAGCATCTGACCAAAGCCCCAACCGTCGAGAATCAGGTGATGCGCCTGAGTCGCGAGCCAGTGATGCCCTTCGTCGAGGCGAATCAGACTGAAGCGCAACAGCGGTTGGCCATTGAGGCGATAGACCTGCTCCATCTGCTGTTGCAGCAATGCCTGCGCCGCCGCGTGCGCATCGTCGAGACCGGAAAAATCAAACAGCGGCATCGCCACCGCCATCGTCGGCAAAAAAGCTTGCCGGGGCAGGCCATCCTCGCCGACATCAGGCAGCAAGACGGTGCGCAATGCGTCGTGGCTGGCGATCAGCGATTCCAGCGCTGCCTGCATCAGTGCCTGATCCAGCGGCCCGTCAAGCTCGACATAACCGCCTATGTTGTACAGCGGCGAATCACCACGGCTCAGTTGATCCAGCCAGATATCCCGTTGGGCGGCGGTCAGCGCAAAGGTTTCGCAAGGCACGGACAGATCGTCCGCTGCTGGAGCAGAAGTAGGCTGCATAAGATCCATCTCATGTGATTTGCCGGGTATTCAAGCATCGGCCCCGCTCGCGGCATGACACCTGAAACCCGGACAAGCGCAGCGCGCCCCTGCCCCGCTTTCCCTGACCGCCTGTGCGTGGGCATGCCCTGCCCGGCTGGTGGAGTAACGGCTGAAAAATCTGTAGGAAAAACACCATGCCACGGTAGTGCTTTTCGCCGGGCAGTCGGCACCGGAAAAAGCTCGTCTGCCGACATTCCGGGCGCCTGATGTGACCCGTCAGTCACGCAGGCGGATAACAGGCGCAATCCTGGCCCCGGCAGGTCGGCGGAAATAGTGGCATTTTGTGTCCCTGTTTTCCCCTACAGACGCAGGACAAATGCATCGGTTTAATTGCGCTGCAGATCAGTTCAAGGAGCAATGACTGAGTGGTCGCGTGTGCATGAACGGCAGACGAAACGGTGATGACTCTGAACCAGGGATGAGAAGGATATGAATCTGACCGGCAGTATTCGCAACATGGAAAACCCGCACTTCTACTGGCAACTGGGAGAGCTGATAGCCAGTACCGGCGACGATCATTTCGCCAGCAACATGTTCCAGCTGGTGGACACGCTGGTGCCGGTCAACCGCCTCGACCTCAGTGAATGGACGCTGGATGAGCGCCAGGCCAGTGTGGTCGAGATCAAGCCGCTGGGCTGTGCGGGCCTGCCTGTGGCCAGCCACTGCCACGCGACGCTCGAACGGCCGGATGATCATCCGCTGCTGCAAAAAATGATCGAGATGAACGACTCGCTGCTTATTCAGCTGAAAGCTTCACTGTTACCGCGCCATCCGCAACACGGCGTGCATCAGTGCAATCTGGTGTCGCGCACCTCCAATCGCCGTTGCGTGATCTCGGTGTACCGGCCGCACACCCAGCGGGTGTTTTCCCTGCCGGAACTGGCCTTTCTGAAAAGCCTCTCCGACACCTTGCTGCCGCTGATCGAGCGGCATGCGCAAATGACCCGTCAGAGCCTCGCCCGCCAGCCTCGCCCGGCGTTGGCCGAGCTGGATCAGGCGCCGCTGTCGCAAGTCTTCGATGAGCGTTTGGCGTTGAGTGACGTCGTCTTGTCGGCACGCGAGAAGGAAGTCTGTCTGGGCCTGCTGACCGGCGGCACCGTGCCGCAAATGGCGGAAAAACTACGGGTCAAGAACAGCTCGATCGAAACCTATCTCAAGCGTGCCGCGGCCAAGCTCGGCGTCAGCGGAAGGCATGGGCTGGCGAAATGGATGGCCGGGGCTTGAACGGGTCTCGAGCGTTACCGCGTCTGGCGCGCAAACGCAGTTGTGCGAAGTCCGGGTTGCGCCTGCCCGTGCTGTGCACGGTTGTGCTGATGGCCGGGTGTTCGTTGATTCCGGATTATCACCAACCGCCATTGCCGACTGCTGCGCAGTACCCCACTGCAACGCAGCCAGCGACCCGCCATGCAGACTGGCGCACGCTGTTCAACGACCCAGCGCTCAGGCAACTGATCGAAAGCGCGCTGGTCAACAATCGCGACCTGCGCGTGGCAGCGCTGAATGTTCAGGCGTTCCAGGCGCAATACCGCATTCAACGCGCCGACCTGGTGCCGGCGGTGGCGGCCAATGCCAACGAGTTGCGCCAGCGCATGCCGTCCAGCGTCACCGGCGGCCCGGCGCAGATCAGCTCGGCGTATACGGTCAACCTGGGCATCAGCGCCTATGAGCTGGATCTGTTCGGTCGGGTGCGCAGCCTCAGCGAACAGGCCTTGCAAAGCTGGCTGGCCACCGAACAGGCGCGGCGCAGCGCCGAACTGAGTCTGGTGGCCAACGTCGCCAATGCCTACCTGACCTGGCGCGCCGATCAGCAGTTACTGGTACTGAGCCGCGACACCCTCGCTGCCGACGAACAAAGCCTGCACCTGACTACGCGCAACCGCGAAGCGGGCAAATCCTCAGCGCTGGAACAAGCGCAGGCACGCACCAGCGTCGACAGTTCGCGGGTCAATCTGGCGCGCTACCAGCGTCTGGTCGCACAGGATCTGAACAGCCTGACGCTGCTGGTCGGCGCGCCGGTGCCAGCGCAATTGCCGGCGCTCCCGCTGGCCAGTGAACTGGTATCGCCACTGCCGGCCGGGCTGCCATCGGATCTGCTGCAACGGCGCCCGGACATTCTCCAGGCCGAATACCAGCTCAAGGCCGCCAACGCCAATATCGGCGCAGCCCGTGCAGCATTCTTTCCCAGCGTGAGCCTGACGGCCAATGCTGGCACCGCCAGTCGCGATCTTTCCGGGCTGTTCAGCGCAGGCTCCGGCGCGTGGACATTCCAGCCACAGATCAGCCTGCCGATTTTCAATGGCGGCAGCCTGCGCGCCAGTCTGGATTACGCCCGGCTGCAGAAAGACGTCGCCATCGCCGAGTACGAAAAGTCGATTCAAACGGCGTTTCAGGAAGTCGCCGACGGACTCGCGGCGCGCAGCACCTATGAACAGCAGCTGCAGGCCCAGCGCGATCTGGTCCAGGCCACCCAGGATTACTACAACCTCGCGCAGAACCGTTATCGCAACGGCGTCGACAGCAGCCTGACATTCCTCGATGCGCAGCGTTCGCTGTTCACTTCGCAACAAGCCTTGATCAGCGACCGGCTGGCGCAGTTGGTGGCTGAGGTCAACCTCTATACCGCGTTGGGTGGTGGCTGGCGGGCAGGTGAAGCGGTGGCGCGGTGATCTGCGGTGGTTTCCATGATGAGCATGGGTGTTCGGCTTGAGTTTCAGGGTGGAGCTACCCCTCATCGGAACGCCGCCCGCCCAGCCCTCTCCCCCTGGAGAGGGAGCCGATTTGTGGGCCGTTCAAAACTTTCGTTCGACTCGGTATCGCAGGTTGGCGTATCTCTCGCATGCACCTCGGTCAGTCCCCTCTCCCTCTGGGAGAGGGCTAGGGTGAGGGGCTTTTGATCCTGGCGCGGAACATCAACTCCCCGCCCCACCATGCGCCTCTTCAAAGAAGTAATCCTTCCAGCTTCCCGCCTTGTTTTTCAATACGCCCAATTCCTGCAATTTCTCGGCATAGATAAACGTACGCTGCGGCACCACCGTGAAGTCGATCTCCGGGTCGTTGACGATCTGCTCCACCAGCGCCAACGGCAACTTCGACTGTTCGACCCGAATATAGGCCTGGGCCGCTGCCGGTTTGTCAGCCTTGATGATTTTCTCGGCCTCGGCCAGGGCGTCGTAGAACGCCTTGTAGGTCTTGGGGTTTTCGTCGTGGAATTTTTCCGTGGTGTACAGCACGTTGAACGTCGCCTGGCCGCCGAGTACGTCGTAGGAGCTCAGCACTTTGTGCACATTGGGGTTCTGCAACGCCTGATACTGGAACGGCGGGCTGGAGAAATGCGAGTTGATCTCCGAGCCACCAGCGATCAGCGCGGCCGTCGCATCGGGGTGCGGCAGGCTGACGGAAATGTCGTCGAACTTCTTGTATTGGGCATCACCGAACAGCCTGGCGGTTTCGATCTGCAAGGTGCGCGACTGGAAGCCCACCCCTGCCGCCGGTACGGCGATGCGGTCTTTGTCGCTGAAGTCCTTGAGGGTTTTGATATTCGGATTGTTGGTCAGCAGGTAATTGGGCATCGAGCCGAGCGCGGCGATGGCCTTGACGTTCTGTTTGCCTTTGGTGCGATCCCACACGGTGAGCATCGGCGGCACGCCGGCCGAGACTACGTCGAGCGAACCGGTCAGCAGCGCTTCATTCATCGCGGTGGCGCCGGAAATGCTGTTCCAGTCGACCTCGATGTCCAGGCCCTGGGCTTTGCCATGTTTCTCGATCAGTTGCTGGTCGCGGACCACGTCGAGGATCAGATAACCGATGCCGAACTGCTGGGCGATGCTGATCTTGCCCTCGGCCTGAGCGACCGAGCTGAACAACGCTGTGCCCGCCAGGGCGGCGGCCAACAGGGTCAATGCGGAACGTTTCAACGGTGTGGGCATGACAACCTCGCAGCAGGGGGTGGTTTGCTGAAAGGCCTGACTTTATCGCTATAAAAAATAGAAATTAAATATCTTTATTGCATATCGATAGCACTGGACGCTGAGCGTATGCCTTGCGCTGCTACAACGTCGAACGTTAACAGCCTGACACAATAAAACCCCGGGAAAATCCCCATCGGCAAACAGGCCGTTCGCCGCGCTCCACCAGCAACCATAGGGGTTTCCAGTTGCTTTTCCATTCGCGCCAGCGCTCGTCCCTGCGCATCACCCGAGCGTTTTAAAAGGCAATCAGATGGCCGAGCCTTGCTATCATCGCCCACACTTTTATGACGATTTGATGGCTGGAAGGTCTTTTTGTGAGCGCTCTTTTCAACCGGTTGCGGCAACCACACGCCCGACTGTTTTCTCTGCTGCTGTTGGTATTGATTGTGCCGATGAGCCTGCGCGCGGCGTTGGGCTGGTCGAGCCCGTTGGGTTATCTGTCGGATCTGGCCGTGGGCAGCCTGTTGCTGGTTTTGCTGCATCGCCGTGCGTGGTGGCTGGCTCTGCCGGTGCTGCTGTTGTGGAGCGTGCTGGCGGTGGCGACCGCGGAACTGGTCAGCGCGGTCGGTCGGTTGCCGACGCCTTCCGACATTCATTACCTGGTCGACCCGCAATTCGTGGAAAACTCCACCGGCGGCGGCCTGGCGCACCCCGCACTGGGCCTGACATTGCTGCTGGCATTACTGGTGTGGCTGCTGACCCGCTTCGCCGGCCGCGACCGACCGCTCACGCCTCTGCCCCGTGCAGTCTGGGGCGCGCCGCTGGTGTTGTTCGCTGCGCATTGGGGCGCGCAGAACCTGTGGCCGAACGAAGCCGACCCGTGGCGTTTGTACAACTTGCCGCATCAACTGCTCGCCAGTGAAGTGGCGGACCTGCAGATTCGCGCCGAGGAATGGCTGGACGGCGATGCCGAAGAACCCGCACCGGCGATGGCCGGGCTGACCGATGTCGACCTAAACGGAGAAAAACTGCTGACCGCACCGGGACAGGCGCGCAACGTGCTGATCATCGCACTGGAGGGCATTCCCGGCGCCTACATCCGCGCCAACCGCGAGGCCATCGGCAGTCATTACCAGGAAGACCTGATGCCCAACCTCAGCCGCTGGGCCGAGCGCGGCATGAACACTCCGGATTACGTGCTGCACACGCACCAGACCATTCGCGGTCTGTACGCCATGCTCTGCGGCGACTACGACAAACTCAACAACGGCACGCCCAAAGGCGTGGAAATGCTCACCCTCAACGAGCGCAATCAGGCCTGTCTGCCGGCACAACTGCGTGACCACGGTTTCAGCACGCATTACCTGCAAGGTGCCGGGCTGCGCTTCATGGCCAAAGACAAGATCATGCCGCACATCGGCTTCGATGCCACCCATGGGCTGGAATGGTTCAGCAACAGCAACTATCTGGTATTTCCATGGGGCAAGGATGACAAGGCGTTCTTTGAGGGTGCGCTGGATTACGTTGGCCAGTTGAAGAAACACAAACAGCCGTGGATGCTCACCCTGCTCACCGTGGGCACTCACCAGCCCTACTCCGCACCGGACGATTATCTGCAGCGTTACGAAACGCCGAAGCAGGCCGCCGTCGGTTATCTCGACGATGCGCTGGATCAGTTTCTCAGTGGCCTGGAACGCAAAGGCGTGCTCAAGGACACGCTGGTGGTGATCACATCGGACGAATCCCATGGCATCGACGGCGTGCGTCTGGCCTCCTCGTGGGGGTTCAACCTGACCCTGGCACCGGAGCAGGCGCAACTGCCGCGCCTGAACAAAGGTGTCTATGGTCACGTCGATCTGAGCACTTCGATCCTCGACTACTTCGACCTGCCAGTGCCCTCCGCGCTGAGCGGTCGCTCGCTGTTCCGTGACTATGATTCCGGCCGCGAAATCATGTCATTCACCAATGGCAAGCTGCGCTATCACGATGGCCGCGGCATCTTCTCCGAATGCGACATGCCGCGCCGCTGCCGCTATTACGAAAGCGCTGGTTTCATCGCCGACAGCGCCATTTACAAGGGTCGCTACAGCGGTCATCCGGCCCGGCAGATCGCCGCCCGCGCCAATGCCCTGGACCTGTCGCTGCTGCGCACACCGCTCAATCATCGCTACCAGTTCGGCAGCAACAACATCATCCCGCTGCAAGCGCAGATCAAGGATGACTGGGCCGACAACCTGATCGGTGCGCAGTACCTGGAAATGCCCAAGGGCTCGCACACTCGCGTCCGCCTGACCGTGCGCGCGGTCGACCCGCAGCAAGCGGCGTACATACAACTCAAGGCCAAGGAGTTCGAACAGGACGTGCAGCTGGGCTTACCGGCGGAAATGGTCGCAACGGCGGATCAGCCGCTGGAAATGGACTTCAGCTTTGAAAACCCGCAACAGCGCAAGGCGTTTTCGTTTCATTTGCTCGGTTACGGGCAAGGCGCGGTGGAAGTCAGTGACTTCAGCGTGATCACTGAACTGCCGGGGCAAGAGGACATTCTCGACGATGTGCCCGATGACGACACGGCGCAATCGAGCTGATCCCGCTGACCCGAAGCAGCGCGGCGCTGAGAGAGTTTGCCTATCGGCGCGCAATACCTGCGCTATTAGCTGGTTTGCCAAGTCGGGTCTAGCCTTACAAGTCCGAAGTCGGCACCAGCCGGCCGCAGCAGACCTGATAGGGACTCGAACATGGCAAGCGAATCGAAATGCCCGTTCAACCATGCCGCCGGTGGCGGCACGACCAACCGAGACTGGTGGCCGAATCAACTGAACCTGAAAATCCTCAGTCAGCACTCGCCCAAGTCTGACCCGCTGGGCCAGGACTTCGACTATGCCAAGGCGTTCAATAGCCTGGATTTTCAGGCGCTGAAGCAAGATATCAGCGCATTGATGACCGATTCTCAGGACTGGTGGCCGGCGGACTTCGGTCACTATGGCCCGCTCTTCGTGCGCATGGCCTGGCACAGCGCCGGCACCTACCGGACAGCCGATGGTCGCGGTGGCGCCGGCTCCGGTCAGCAACGGTTCGCCCCGCTCAACAGTTGGCCGGACAACGTCAGCCTCGACAAGGCCCGCCGCCTGCTCTGGCCGATCAAGCAGAAATACGGCCGCAACATTTCCTGGGCCGATCTGATCGTGCTCACCGGCAACGTCGCGCTGGAATCCATGGGCTTCAAGACCTTTGGTTTTTCCGGTGGTCGCGCCGATGTCTGGGAACCGGATGAAGACGTGTACTGGGGGTCGGAAACCGAATGGCTGGGCGGTGACAATCGTTACGGCAAGAGCAACGGCCCGGTACAGGAACCCGGTGACGGTACGCTGGTAGCCGAACCGGATCTGCACGGCAAGGAAGAAAGCCGCACCGATCAGGGCGAGCGCAATCTGGAGAACCCGCTCGCTGCGGTGCAGATGGGCCTGATTTATGTGAACCCGGAAGGTCCCGAGGGCAACCCGGACCCGGTCGCCTCGGCCAAAGACATACGCGAAACCTTCGGCCGCATGGCCATGAACGATGAAGAAACCGTGGCGCTGATTGCGGGCGGCCACGCGTTCGGCAAGACCCACGGTGCCGGCCCGGCCGACAACGTCGGCCCTGAACCGGAAGCGGCCGGCCTCGAACAGCAAGGCCTGGGCTGGAAAAATGCCTTCGGCACCGGCAAGGGCGCAGACACCATCACCAGTGGTCTGGAGGTGACCTGGACCTCCACGCCCACCCGCTGGAGCAACAACTACCTGGAAAACCTGTTCGGCTTCGAGTGGGAACTGACCAAGAGCCCGGCCGGGGCGCATCAGTGGCAACCGAAAAACGGCGCCGGCGCCGGCACGGTTCCGCATGCCCATGACCCGAGCAAAAAGCTCTCGCCGACCATGCTCACCTCTGATCTGGCGCTACGGTTCGACCCGGCTTACGAGCAGATCTCGCGACGCTTCCTGGCCAATCCCGAGCAATTGGGCGACGCCTTCGCCCGCGCCTGGTACAAACTGATCCACCGCGACATGGGCCCGCTGTCACGCTACCTCGGCCCGGAATTGCCCAACGAAGAATTGCTCTGGCAAGACCCGTTGCCGGACGTCAGCCATGCGTTGATTGACGACAGCGACGCCGCCGCGCTGAAAAGCAAAATCCTCGCCTCAGGCCTGTCGGTTGCGCAACTGGTCTCAACGGCGTGGGCGGCGGCCTCGACCTTCCGCGGCTCGGACAAACGTGGCGGTGCCAACGGCGGGCGTTTGCGTCTGGCACCACAGAAGTTCTGGCAAGCCAACCAGCCAGAGCAACTGGCCCATGTGCTGCAAACCCTGGAGGGCATTCAGAGCGAATTCAATGGCGCAAGCACTGGCAAGAAAATCTCGCTGGCGGACCTGATCGTGCTGGCCGGCAATGCCGGGGTCGAGCAAGCCGCACAGAACGCTGGTCATTCAGTGAGCGTGCCGTTCTCGCCCGGGCGCGTGGATGCCTCGCAGGAGCAGACCGATGTCGAATCGTTCGGCTTCCTTGAACCGATTGCCGACGGTTTCCGCAACTACAGCAAAGGCAAATACACCGTCGCGGCTGAAACCCTGCTGATCGACAAGGCGCAACTGCTGACCCTCACCGCCCCGGAAATGACCGTACTGCTCGGCGGCCTGCGGGTGTTGAATACCAACGTCGGGCAGACCCGGCATGGTGTCTTCACCGATAAACCCGAAGCGCTGAGCAATGACTTTTTCACGAACCTGTTGGACATGGGCGTGGAGTGGCAACCGACGACGCGCGATGCTGATGAATTCGAAGGACGGGACCGCAAGACCGGCGCGCCGAAATGGACCGCAACCCGGGTGGATCTGGTGTTCGGTTCCAATGCGCAGTTGCGCGCGCTGGCCGAGGTGTATGCCAGTGCGGATGCACAACAGCAGTTCGTCAATGACTTCGTCAAGGCCTGGACGAAGGTCATGAACCTGGATCGGTTCGATCTGAAGTAACGGCCAAAAGAAAACGCCGCTTGTTCAAGCGGCGTTTTTTATGCGTTGGATTTCACGAATTCTGACCGCCAAACGCAGTATCAACTGATAGCCGCATACCCCTCGATCTGATCCGGCCACGCCGTCAGCACTTCAAACCCGGTCTCCGTCACCGCCACCATGTGCTCCCACTGCGCCGACAGCGAGCCATCCTTGGTCAGCACCGTCCAGCCATCGGGCATGTTCTTCACGTGGCGTTTGCCGGCGTTGAGCATCGGTTCGACGGTAAAAATCATTCCCGCCTTGAGCTTCATCCCTTGATTGGGAAAGCCGTAATGCAGAATCTGCGGTTCATCGTGGTAGATCTTGCCGATGCCATGGCCGCAATACTCGCGCACCACGCTGAAGCCTTCCTTTTCGGCGAGGCTCTGAATCGCGTAACCGATATCGCCCAGCGTGGCGCCCGGTTTGACCGCGCGAATACCTGCGCACATGGCGTCATAGGTGGTCTTGATCAGATGTTGCGCTTCAGGCGTGGCCTCACCGACCACGTACATGCGGCTGGTGTCGCCGAACCAGCCGTCCTTGATCACGGCGATGTCGAGGTTGAGGATATCGCCATCCTTCAGCGGAGTAGCAGAAGGAATGCCGTGGCAGACCACGTCGTTGACCGAGGCGCAGACGGTTTTCGGGAAGCCGTGATAACCGACGTTGGCCGGAACGGCTTTCTGTACGTTGACGATGTAGTCGTTGCACAGCCGATCCAGTTCATCGGTGGTCACCCCGGCCTTGACGTGGGGTACCAGCATGGCCAGCACTTCGGCAGCCAGTCTGCCGGCCGCGCGGGATTTTTCGATCTCGGCCGGGGTGTTGAGCTTGATCTGGTTTCTCATGCGAGGGCGACTTCCTGTGTCAGTTGGTGCAGGTCGAGCCCGCCATTCTGCTCGGCGCGGATCAGCAAACGGCAGATCGCGCTGTGGTCGAGGTTGGGGTGCAACTCGGCGAGCATGCCGATGCGCATCCAGTGCTCGGCCTGCGCGTTGATCGAGCGGCTGAGTGCATTGCTGGAGATGCGCAGGTTTTCGTGCATGTCTTCGGAAATTTTTACGATGCCCATGGAGGTAATCCGATACGGAATGTATATGGATCGTATATTAGCGTTGGGGGTTCGCGGATTGCAAATCCGGGTTGTGACGTTTGTTTTTTTCAGGATCTGCAGGCGGGTGGCTAGAGGCATGCGGTCGGCTTTGGACTTGTGGTGGCCCCGCCCCTCACCCCAGCCCTCTCCCCCTGGAGAGGGAGCCGATCTTCGTTAGCTTCTGAATTTGTGTTCAGCTCGGTACTCGGTGTGGCCATATGTCGCCCAAACACCGCGGTCAGTCCCCTCTCCCTACGGGCGGTCCGACGTTTCGGGAGGGTTAGGGTGAGGGGCTTTTCAAAAGATTCATCTCCCCCTCATCCCCCCAAATCGTCTACCATGCCGCCGCCGGTTTCCGCATGGGATTAATAGGGAATCCGAGGTGCTTGTTCAGCATCGATCGGAACTGCCCCCGCAACTGTAGGTGCCGAGCCTGCTCCTCGACTGCCACTGGGTAACCCCCGGGAAGGCCGGAGCCAGGCGATGACGCATCAGTCAGGAGACCTGCCGGCACAATGACTACTAACCGGCGGGGTGTCCGGGAAGGACATCGTGCCGTGCGCGTTTTTCGCGTGATGACCGGCCTTGCGTTATTTCCTGATGGCGCTTGATGGTGTGTTTCCAAACCGTACCCGCCCTCCCCGTACGGTTCCATTGGAGACTGCCCCATGCTGCTGCCCCGTATTGCCACCCTGTTCACCAGTCTGGGCCTCTGTGCCTTGGCGCAAGCGGCGCCCACGGTTTATCCGCTGACGATCGAGAACTGCGGCAGCAGCCTGACGTTTCAGCACGCCCCGGCACGCACGATCACCATCGGCCAGGCCGGCACGGAAATGCTCTATGCCCTGGGTCTGAGCGACAAAGTCGTTGGCACTTCGCTGTGGTTCAACGACGTGCTGCCCCAATACAAGGCGCAGAACGAAAAGATAGAGCGCCTCGCTGATAACGAACCGAGCTTCGAAGCGGTGATCGGCAAGCGCCCGGAACTGGTCGCCGTGGAGCTGGAATGGATGGTCGGCCCGCAAGGTGCGGTCGGCACCCGCGAGCAGTTTCATGAGTTGAAGATTCCGACCTACCTGCTGCCCTCCGATTGCGAAGCCAAGGACAACCTCGTCGGCTCCGATGGCACGCGGCTGGCGCCGTTTCGCATCGACAGCATCTACAAAGGCGTGAGCCAACTGGCGCAGGTTTTCGATGTGCAGGCGCGTGGCGAACGGCTCAACGAACGACTCAAGGCCAGCCTCGCGCAGTCGATCGCCACGGCGAAAACCCAGCAGCGCAAGGATGTCAGCGCTGTGGTCTGGTTTTCCAGCGCCGAGATGGACATCGAGCCGTTTGTGGCCGGGCACAAAGGCGTTCCGGATTTCATGCTGAGCACCCTGGGTGTGCGCAATGTGGTCGAGTCGGATGAAGAATGGCCGACCGTGGGTTGGGAAACCATTGCCAAAGCCAACCCGACTTTCCTGGTCATCGCGCGCATGGATCGTCGGCGTTTCCCGGCTGACGACTATCAGAAGAAACTCGCGTTCCTGCGCAGCGACCCGGTGACGCGCAACATGGACGCGGTGAAACACAACCGCATCATCATCCTCGATGCCATGGCCATGCAGGCCAGCCTGCGCACCTTCGACGGCCTGGCGCAACTGGCCGCCGCCATCAATGCCTACGACCTGGCGCCATGAGCAGACGCCTGATCCGTTCGCTGCTGGTACTGCTGACGCTATCGGTTGCGCTTATCGGCGGCGTGGCGATCGGTGAGACTTCGATCGAGCCGGGCGTGGTGCTGCAAGTGCTGGCCAACAAGCTGTGGGGCGCCGGTTATGTGCTCGACCCGATCGATGAAGGCATCGTCTGGAATTACCGCCTGACCCGCGCACTGGTCGCCGCTGCCTGCGGCGCCGGGCTGGCAACGTGCGGGGTGATCTTGCAGTCGCTGTTGCGCAATCCGTTGGCCGATCCTTATCTGCTGGGCATCTCCGCCGGGGCCTCGACTGGCGCGGTAATGGTCGCCTTGCTTGGCGTGGGTGCCGGGCTGGTGTCGCTGTCGGCCGGCGCGTTTGCCGGTGCGGTGACGGCATTCGTGCTGGTGATTCTGCTGGCACGGGTCAGTGGTTCGGCCAACGGTACCGGGCAGATCATTCTGGCCGGGATTGCCGGCTCGCAATTGTTCAATGCGCTGACCGCATTCCTGATTACTCGCTCGGCGAGTTCCGAGCAGGCCCGCGGGATCATGTTCTGGCTGCTCGGCAACCTCGGCGGGGTGCGCTGGCCGTCGGTGTGGCTGGCGGTGCCGGTGGCCCTGCTCGGGCTGGTCGTGTGCCTGTGGCATCGGCGGGCGCTGGATGCGTTTACCTTTGGCGCGGATTCGGCGGCGTCGCTCGGCATACCGGTGCGCCGCGTGCAGATTCTGCTGATCGGTTGCGCGGCGCTGGTCACGGCCGTGATGGTCTCGATTGTCGGTTCGATCGGTTTTGTCGGCCTGGTGATCCCCCATGCGGCGCGGTTGTTGCTCGGCACCGGGCATGCTCGATTGCTGCCGGCGAGTGCCTTGGGCGGCGCGGTGTTTCTGATTGCCGCCGATGTGTTGTCGCGCACCCTGATCAAGGGGCAGGTGATTCCGGTCGGGGTGATCACCGCGCTGGTCGGCGCGCCGGTGTTTGCGCTGATTCTGGTGGGCCGGAGGTCGGCGCGATGAACGCGGTATTGAGTTGCTCAGACTTGAGTTTCAAGGTGCGCGGCGCCGAGTTGCTGAAGGCTGTCAGCCTGCAGGTGCAACGCGGCGAAACCCTGGGCATTGTCGGGCCGAATGGTGCGGGTAAATCGACCTTGTTGAAGCTGTTGGCCGGCCTGCGCGAGCCGAGCGCTGGCGAGGTACTGCTCGACGGTCAGCGCCTGAGCAAAATGGCGCGCCGCAGCGTTGCGCAGACGCTTGCGGTGGTCGAGCAACAGGCTGACACCGATGACGGCATTCGCGTGTTCGATGCGGTGGCGCTGGGGCGTACGCCTTGGTTGTCGGCGTTGCAACCGTGGTCGGCTGCGGACGCTGCCATCGTTGAGCAGGCGCTGGTGGATGTCGATGCGGTGCACTTGCGTCAGCGCGTCTGGCGCAGCCTGTCGGGGGGTGAGAGACAACGGGTGCACATTGCCCGTGCACTGGCGCAGCGGCCGCAGATTCTGTTGCTGGATGAGCCGGCCAACCATCTCGATATTCAGCATCAGTTGACGATTCTCAGTGTTGTGAAAGCGTTGCCGGTGACTACGTTGATTGCGCTGCATGATCTGAACCAGGCGCTCAAGTGTGATCGTCTGGCGGTGCTTGAGCGGGGGGAGTTGGTGGCGCTGGGCAAGCCGCTGGAAGTGCTGACGCCGCAGCGTTTGTTGGAGACGTTTGGGGTTCGGGGGCGGTATTTGACTGATCCGTTTGATGGTGAGCAGATTTTGCGTTTTCACTCGTGACTTTGGGAGGGCGAGCCTGCTTGGGCTGTGGTGTTTTGGGTACATATCCGTTGCTGCGGTAACGGCGGCTTAGGGTTCCGCTCTTACAGCGGGTCACCTTTTTCAAACGCCAAAAAGGTAACCCAAAAGGCTTTGCTCCTACGTACGGCCCTCGCAGGCTCGGGTCCCTTCGCTGCGGGATCGCTCCGGGCGCAGCGGCTACGGTTTGCTTCGCTGCACCTACTTCCGCTGTGTACGACTTCGTCGTACGGTCGCTGCGCTCCCACACCCGGATCAATCCCTC